>NZ_JBHMAU010000055.1:0-5209 GCF_042429315.1 Brevibacterium otitidis
AGTGCTCAACACTGCGGCTGATGATCCGGCACGGTTCGACGGCGTTGAAGTCCTGGGCGTCGATGAGCACGTCTGGCACCACACCGATCCGCGCCGGCGCGGACCCAAGGAGCTGACCGGCATGGTCGATCTCTCCCGCCACCGGCACCGAACCGCGCGTCTGCTGGATCTCGTCCCGGGACGCTCAGGCACCGTGTACAAAGACTGGCTCACCGCACGCGGGCCCAGCTTCCGCAACGGTGTGCAGGTTGCGACGCTGGACCCGTTCCAGGGATACAAGAACGCGATCGATGACCAACTCGACGACGCCACCTGCGTCCTCGATGCTTTTCACATCGTGAAGCTCGCCACCAGCGCTGTTGATGACGTTCGCCGTCGTATCCAGCAGCAGACACTCGGGCACCGGGGACGCAAAGGAGACCCGCTCTACGGCATCCGCAACCTTCTGCGGGCCGGACGCGAACGCCTCACCGACCGGCAGCGTACGAGACTCGAAGCGGCGTTCGCTGCGCACGAGGACCACATCAGTGTCGAAGTCGCCTACCAGTGCGCCCAGGACGTGNCATTGAAGAAGTGGAAGACGACGATCCTGGCGTACTTCGACACCGACGGTGCCAGCAACGGTGGCACCGAGGCGGTCAACGGGCTCATCGACCTGGGCCGTCGGATCGCTCGCGGGTTCCGCAACCTCGAGAACTACCGACTCCGCATGCTGCTCATCGCTGGCGGCCTGGACGCATCAACCCACACTCAACTCTGAAGAGCCGCTTAAGGCCAGTTGAAGAGTCGCAAGTACGACCTTAGTATAATTCGCAACCATGGCTATACCCCATTCGTGATAGAGCAACTATGACGATCGTCGTAGGGAAAGGGTCTTGCAATGCTGTGAGCGACAAGTAGTATGGAACCCGTCACGCAAGTGGCGAATGAATAGAGTAATCGAGATGAAAGGTGTGTAATGAACAACGTCCACATCGCACTGTTGCAAGAGTCAACGTGTAATCTAATTCACGTAGCGGCTATGCCGAAGGATATCGTTAAGCCGAAGCCCGTGAACAACAAGTGAGTCTAAGGCTGAATCTGGGAGTGGTCTGGCCAGAAGTATTGATAGCCAGACCACTCCCAGAGGAAGGCTGAATGAACGATAGGAATAGAATAAGTGCCGTGAAGCTACCTGATGGACATCACGCTATTAAGAGTGGAACCGAAGTAACATATGTGACGACGACAGGAAAGACACCTAGACGTTTCGAAGGAAAGCAGGCAAGTAAGCTGTGGGATGCCATAACTTCCGATGGTGACGACGAGGTCACACGCGAGATTTCGGCCGTTATGCTTAATGACGGAACCGAAAACGAGGTTTATGCGGAAAAGGTCGCTGAAAATCCCACATACATGAGTAGTTATCAGGCCGCAACGGTCGATCATCCCTTTCTAGATATGTCAGAAGGGGCGAAAGCGCGGCGGGCCGACGCAGAGATTATGAAAGCGTATCTCGGTAAGGAAGATCCGCCATCGCCTTATCTCGACATTCGTTATACCGATGATGGAGTGACTCTACCATCTCCAACCGATATAGGAACAGATGAACTTTTTAATAGGTCAGATTACCGTTTTGCGCTTATCCTTCGAAGTGGCCTGGCAAGGACGAGAGTCCAGCCAGAGTATGATGATAATACAACTGGGTACAGGCAACAGCACCTAATTGGCAAAGCGGTGCCATCTGGCGGTTCGCGCCACCCAACCGAAGCGTTCGTCGAGATTCATCATGCGCCTGAAATACGTGCGGGAATCTACCATTTTTCAACTAGGTACAACTCACTGTTCCCTGTAACGCTGAGGAGCGAGAACGAACCCGCGAATAGGGACCGAGGAGAAGCCTGGTCTGCAACCTTACACCTCTGTAGTTACGTACCGAGAGCAATGTATCGCTACAGGGATCCGCGTAGCGCCAGAGCGATATTTGTAGATGTAGGCCATGTTGACACTCAACTTCAGTGTTTTGCCGAGTACTGTAATTGGCAATATAAGAGTTCAGTTGCGATAGCAGCAGATTTTGGTAAGCAGTTCGGACTCTCCGACACTTGTCCTAGGTTCATTAAAGCCGAACTGCAAGGAGAATGATGGCATCTACCGAGATTATTTTTGGTGACAGGAGTCCTGTACAAGTACCCGAGCTGTGGGAGAAGCATAACTGGGAGCTACCTTACGCGCTTCTCAATGCGGTAACTGGTGTAAATTTTACTCGGGATGAGAGGATCTCTGGCCAGAATCAGCTCATTTCGAGCGGTTTTGACGCCAAACGGGCGTTGCATCGACGGAGTCTAACGCGCACTGCCGATCGAACTATTCCAGAATACTGGCTGCGTTATTTACTGCCGGAACTGTACGCTGCGTTAGGCGAATATCCGGGAATGGTGATCTCGGTAGCGACTAGCAATGTCGAAGGCTGGCGAGATGGAACTTACACCGCATTTCATCAACCACGTTACCTCAGAGCTACACTCGGTGATACAACTCAACTAGATGACATCATTCAGGGGCAAGCGTGGGCCGTCGGCTCAGGGATAGCTGTGTTAATAAGTGTTGATAGTGCAGCGTACCATCGCGAGATCGAGTCTGATGTAAAAGGGGCGAAAACGGCCGAATGCACTTCGGCCCGGGAGTCAACGTATGTTCACGCACTTATTGATGCAGGTCGTGTTGCTCAGAGAGTAGTACTAGCTGGCTTACGCTTCGGTGCAGTTGCGCGTATGACTCCGGCCCTAAAGGAGTCCCTTACGCAGAGACTATTCCATTTGCATCCTGAGATTCATCCTATACATTTCGTGAGGTTGGCGGTTGCTTATGAGGATCCCCGACGATAACTCAAGAGACGCAGGACCCCCGGTTGTCTTCTACGATGCACAATGGAAGAAGCTAAGTGGCGTTGTAAAGAAGTCTCTAGTAAAAGCTCTTAGCGCATCAGTCAATCGTGAGCTATACGAGTGGAACTGTGCGTTGGCTATGGTTCCCGGAGGTAATCGACCTGAGTTAAACTATAACGTTCGAACTGACCATTTAACCGCTGGAACGTCCTTACTGGAGTCTTGGCGGAATCCTGTCGTAGAAGGTATTGCGCATGATCCGAGTCTGCTTAGATGCGTCGCCTCGATTCTAGATGTACCGGTTGAACGTGTGTTCTGTCATCCAAATAAGGTGCTTCGCGCTGTCCCTCCGGAATCCTTGGGGCGTGGCGTACCTCCGGCCGGAACGCATATCGACTTTATCGAACTACAAGGATCGAGCAACCAGATAACGGTGTGGATTCCGCTTGTGCCCGTGGATGAGGCTTCAGGTGTTCTACCAATGTACGAGACACGTGCTCGATTTGGTGAGTTCCCGCAACTATCTCTTACCAGTGAAAACCTATCGGGTTGGGAGGTTTCGAGTTCCTTTATCGAAGAGCCGGTATATGAAGAGCTGGATACCGGCGACGCTCTTTGTTTTTCAACCTTCACTGTGCATGGCGGATCGAAAAACCTTTCCAGCAGCTTCAGAACTTCATTGGAAATTCGTTATCAACCGATAGATGATCCTATTGCTGAACCTTCGCTGCGTCCTTACGTGTCCTCCAGCTGGGAAGAACATTACTTCGGCTGGGGGTCGGAATATAGATGGTACTGGAAGAACTGCCAACCACGGTCAGTGCCGTTTGATCCATGTTTGAAACGCTGGCGCGACGTAGAATCGCTTCGTACTGACATACCTTTGGCTCGTCGTGTCAGAGCCTTAGAGATTGCCTCGAGCTTTTCGCCCATTGCTCAGATTCGTGATGCAGCTGCAACACAACTTGCGGCTTGGGCCGGCCCCGAGAACTGCCGGATTGGGCATACTGATGGCGCGTAAGTCGGCTGGATTCCGTGAACTTCGTGGTTCAGGCTTCTATAGGCTTCTGGGAGCACAGGGCTTTAGCTCGGCAGCTGAGTATTCCCTCGAAAGCGTAACGAAACTTGTGGTTTCGACTGCTCTTCCCGGTGCACTGGCCAGTCTTGGGCTTTTGGCTGTGTCGATACTATCTGTGCTCCCGCGCGCTTTGCTATCTAAGCTCGCTGGTAGTGTCGCAGATACGTTTGACCGTCCCCGTGTACTTTTGCTAAGTGCTTTTTTTCGTTTTATGCTCGGCTTGTGCTTGTTTGGGTTTGCATTGTTGGTACATGGAGGCTCGCCGGTATTTGCATGCGTACTGATCTTCTTTGCATTCGCGACTAGTTGTTTATCCCAGTTTTTTAACACTGCGCGGTATTCCCTTGCGCATAGCGTGATACCGGTCGATTCAAGGCCCGAGGCGTCATCGCTCTCTCTGTTTTCCTTGACTGGAATCGGTGTTGTCGTTACTGCGTTTGTTCCGGCGTTATATTCTTGGCTGCAGTTTAATGCTGTGATCGTTATTGCCATTTTTTGTGAGTTGTTCGCTGTGCTGTTAGTGGCGTCGAAGGTGAACACGGACCGGCCCCGCAACGTCGGTCACGCTGCGGGGCCTAGCTTTGCCCGAGTTAGAGGCGCTGTCTTTACTGCGTTCGTGCGTAAGTATCCGGTTATGCGGTTGATTCTGACCGTATCCTGCGTCTATTCATTATGTACGGGACTCGTCAACGTATCATTGCCGCTGTTCATTTTGCGTTACCATCATATCCCTATGCACAGCTATGGTCTTATTACCGCTTCTTTTGCTTTGGGTGGCCTGGTCGGCGGCGGGTTAGCCTGGAAGTGTATAAAGACGCTGGGGTCTGGGACCGTGTTGATTGGGACTGGTGTGCTTCTGGGATCGGGATATATTCTCTTCGCGCTTCTATGGTTGGTGCCGCTATTGTCGTTGACGATGTTCTTAATTGGTGTTAGTGTGTCCTGTTTTAGTGTCGCGCAAGGGCCGATCCTTCAGGGCGGTGTTCCTAATTCTCAGATCGGGCGTGCCTACGGGCTGATTAATGGTGTGTCATCTATCTTTCTTATATGTGGTGCGGTTTTGGGTGGGCTTGCACCGTTTGCGCTCTCTCGATTGGTATCAGACTCATTCGCTTCCTATTCGTATCCGTTGTCGATTGGATTCGGCGGTCTTGTTGTTGTGTTTACTTGTCTTTTTCGGTTCTGGAACTGGCGCAACCGTTTGACGACGCTGCCGGTGCCGAAGCGTTGATCGAGTTGCGGGGTTTGAATGGTCCTAGGTTTC
>NZ_JBHMAU010000056.1:0-43537 GCF_042429315.1 Brevibacterium otitidis
AGGGTGTTCCACGTCGTGCCCAACTGGCGGGCCAGTCCCTGGACGGAGGCGTTCTCATACCGCAGCTGACGGATCGCCCACCGGACCGCGCGGGTTGTCAGCAGGCCGCGCGGGGCGGCTACCTGCGTGTTCTGCTCGAGGAACGTCACGACCGGGCAGGCAGACTCCCGGCAGATCCAGCGGTGCTTGCGCCACCGCAAGCGGGCAGGACGCCCAGCGGACGGAGCATCGATCAGGGTCACGGTGATGCGTCCGTGGCCGGTCGGGATGACGCCGCAACCGGGGCAACCGGTCAGCCGGTCGCAGGCCTCGACGTCGAGGACCACGCTCTCGTCGGTGGCATCGACGTCGGTCAGGTGCAGTCCGGGGAGGCCGAGGAGGACATCGCAGCGACTGCAACGGTCCAGAGATGTCGAGCAGGNTCATCATCAGGGACCTCGATGCTTATCCCCAGCACCCTTGCCCGATCGGCGTGCCCACACTCAACTCTGAAGAGCCACATAACGGAACATCGCACCGATGAGGGCAAGCTGTACATGTGCGCGGTCAAGGACGTGTTCAGCAACAAGATCGTCGGCTACACCATCGACGCACGGATGAAGTCCCGCCTGGCCGTCGCTGCGATCGAGGACGCTGTGGCACGTCGCGGCGGGCCACGCGCCGTGACCGGTTGCGTGGTGCACTCCGACCGCGGGTCGCAGTTCAGGTCGCGGAAGTTCCAGCACGCCTTGAAGCGTCTCGGCCTGGCGGGGTCGATGGGCCGAGTCGGTGCCGCTGGAGACAATGCGGCGATGGAATCGTTCTTCGCTGTGTTGCAAAAGAACGTCCTCAACCGGCGCCGGTGGGCCACCCGCGCACAGCTTCGCACAGCAATCGTCCACTGGGTCGAGCGGACCTATCACCAGAAGCGTCGGCAGCGCCGTCTGGGTAAACTGACCCCGGTTGAATACGAACTGGTTCACCACAAGGCCGTCGCCCTGACGGCATAAACCCCAGAGTCAACCAAACCTTCAGCAGTCCCTATTCGATATCTCCGACCTGACTGGGGTGCTCTAGGGATTTCGGACAGTGGCCCCAATAGAATTGGGGGTGTTATAGAAAGTGAGATTCTGTCCGAATGTCTACCTCTCGTCGTCGCTACAGCCAGGAGTTCAAGGACCAGCTGTGCGAGGAAGTTGTGTCCCAGTCGAAGACGATCCGCTCGGTCGCTGACGCCTACGGCATCGGCGCTGAAACCCTGCGGAACTGGGTCAAGAAGTACAAGGCCGCCCGCGGCGAAGATGAAGCACAGACGCCGCTGTCGGGATCGGAGCGGGCCCGGCTGGCGGAGCTGGAGCGGGAAAATCAGCAGCTGCGTGCCGAGGCCGCGTTCTTAAAAAAAAGCGGCCGCGTACTTCGCGCGGGAGCCACGGTAGTGGCGAAGTACGAATTCATCGACTCCCAACGCAAGCATGCCCACCCGGGATGGACGGTGGTGAACATGTGCGCCTGGCTGGAGGTCTCGAAGTCTGGCTACTACAACTGGCGCTTTCGCCCGCAGTCGGCCACCGCTGCACGTCGGCAGGCACTGACCGCACGGGTTCGGCACTTCTTCGAGGAATCGGATGGCACGTACGGGTACCGCCGCATCCACGCCGACCTGGCCGATGAGGGCACCGAGGCGTCCCCGGAGCTGGTCCGCCAGATTATGCGCGATGAGGCCCTCTACCCTGACTTGGCTCAAATTGGTGTGATGTAGATCATATTGACACTATGACCTGCGGGTTTGGGTTGTGAAGTGCTGGAATTCCTGACTAATCGGGTGGTTGGGGTGGNATATCGGTACCGATGCCGTTTTTCGACAGTCCGGTTGGCGCCACATCATGTGCCCGCTCTGCAACTGCGCCTAGGCTGGAGGAGAGGAGGCCATCATGGATCGCATCACCTTTCTGACCGGAGCTGGGATCTCCACCGGCGCCGGCATCCCCGACTTTCGCGGACCTGAAGGCATCTGGACGAAGGATCCCGATGCCGAACTCACCTCGACACTGTCCTACTACCTCGGCGATGCTGCGATCCGGCGCAAGGCGTGGCAGTATCGCTCGCAATCACGCTTCTGGGAAGCCGCACCGACACGCGCCCACCGCGCGATCGCCGAGTTCGAGCAGCGCACCGGTCGCGTGCGGGGCATCATCACCCAGAACGTGGACGGGCTGCACCAGCTGGCCGGCAGCAGCGATGCCCTCGTGCACGAAGTCCACGGCAACGTCCGCACCTGGCGCTGCGAGGACTGTCAGCAGACCGGCCCGATGAAGGACATGATCGACAGAGTCCGGGCCGGAAAGATCGAACCCCGCTGCCTGCAGTGCGGCGGCATCATCCGCGCGACGACGATCCTGTTCGGCGAGATGCTCGACGAGGCGGTGCTCGATGCGGCCATCGACGTAGCCGAGGACTGCGAGGTCATCATCGCCGTCGGCACGAGCCTGAATGTCACTCCCGTCGCCTCGCTGTTCCCCTTGGCGGTCGAGAGCGGGGCTGTCGGCTATATCGTCAACGCCGAGCCGACTCCCTTCGACGCATGGGCCGACGATGTGCTCGACGGGGACATTGAGGACGTTCTGCCGCCGCTGCTGTCCACACTGAGCTGATGAGCTAGACCCAGCGCCCCGGCTTTCGAGGCTTCTGGTCGGTCTCCGCCGCGCGAGGCAGCTGCAGGAACTCAGCGAACACCTCGGCGCCGGTGACCGTGACCGGCTGCTGAGCCCGGACCAGCCGGTCCTGGGTGAGCAGCATGGAGTGCTCTCGCCCAATGTGCGCGCCTCCGGCGGAGACCTCCATGAGCGAGCCGTTGGGCACATAGCCGACCTTCTCCGAGACGCGCCGGCTGGCCTCATTGCCCTCGAAGTAGGACGTCACGAGTTCGCGTGCACCGAAGTGGTCGAAGAAGGCGGCGGCGATCGTCTGGCGCATGAGGGTGCCGATGCCGTGTCCCTGATGCTGGCGGCCCAGCCACGACCCGGTCCCGACCGTGCGGCGCTGTGCGAAGGCGCGTGCGCCGGCACTCTGGACGCCGATTGCCTCACCTGCGAGCCGGGCGGTGAACTCGACGCGCCAGTTCTGTGGAGTCGCCTCCGCGCGGGTCCGCCAATGGTAGGTCGCCATGCTGCGCGCGACCTCCTCGGGAGTGCCCTTGTCCCAGTCGACGATGAAGGCACCGGGATGCGTCTTGACGCCGCCGGCGGCCAGCGCAGCGAGCTCCGGCAGATCGGATTCGCGGACAGGGGAGAGGCTCAGGTCCCCGCAGCTGATGGTCAGCGCGTACGGCGGCCAGATCTCCTCCAGGCTCAGGAGCATCTTTCGATATGCCATGCCATGACCCTATAACAGCGCTGTCCGCGGCAGCAGGGGAAACGGAGTGGGCCCGCACCGATGAGAGTCGATGCGGGCCCGATCACGGTCTCAGCGATCAGCTGTTGCGGCGCCGTGCCATCCACACTGCGGTGGTGCCGGCTGCTGCCAGCAGTGCGCCGATGCCGGCCAGTGCGCCGATCTGGGCACCGGTGCGCGGCAGGCGACCGTCGTCCACGGCGCGCTTATCATCATCATCGTCGTCGTCCTTCGGCTGCTCGGACGGATCATCCGACGGAGCCTCGCTCGTCTCGTCGCTGGGAGCCTGGGACGGATCTTCGCTCGGGTCCTCGCTGGGATCCTGCGAAGGCTCCTCGCTGGGCTCATCCGACGGGCCGTCGGTCGGCTCGTCAGTCGGTTCCTGGCTCGGCTCTTCGGTCGGCCCATCCTCAACGAGGCGGGAGTCGACATTGTAGAAGGTCGTCGAACCGGTCACCTCGTTGCCGACGATGAGCATGCCGGCGTTGCCCGCCTTGACTGCAGCGCCGTCGGCGGTCAGGTCAGCGGTCGGGACGAACACAATGCTCTCCGGGCCGGAGTCGCCGGCGTCAGCGACATTGTCCTCAGGCTGGACGCTGAAGTCGCGGTTGTTGACGTAGGTGACGTACTCAGAGTTGGCCGGATCGGTGATGTCGTAGACGAAGATGCCGCCGATACGCTCCAGGCCGATGAAGGCGTAGGTCTTCTCGCCGATCTGGCCGACCTCGATGGCCTCGGGCTCCGGGCCCTTGTCATCGGAGCGGTTGTCGAAGTTCGACTCGGTGTTGTCCGAGTTGAAGAAGTTCGGCAGGGCCTCTTCGGTGATCTGCTCGAAATCAGCGCCGGAGTCGAAGACCTGGTTGCCGTCGGTGTCGAGGATCGAGAACGACCGGCCGCCGACACCGTAGATGGTCTCGTAGCAGCTTCCGTCCTCCAACAGACCGTCAGCCGTCGTGATCTTCAGGCGGCCGAGATTCTCATCCTTGAGCATCTCCTCCTTACTCACCGGTGCCTCGTCACCGGGGCCGTCACCCTCGAAGAGCGAGTCACAGACCGGAGGCAGACCCTCCTTCTCATCACCGAGGTCCTTGACCCGCGCCTCTTCGGAGTAGGCATCGTAGTCGCGAGTATCGCCCTCATTGGCTGTCAGCAGGTAGTCCTTGCCGCCGATCTCAACCGACTTGATGGTGTCCGGCTGCAGGAACGACTCCACCGGCCAGTTCTGGAGATTGAACTTGTCATCCTTGTCCGACACATCGAACGGAACCACGGAGACATCCTGCGTGCCCATCGGCATCAGCTTCTCAGTCTTCGCCGACGGCAGATCGACGACGGCGATCGCGTTGGCTTCCTGCAGCGTGACATAGGCCTTGGTACCGATGACTGCGCTGTACTCCGGTTCGAGGTTCTCCGAGACCGGGAACTCCGGGGTGCCGGTGCCCGCGTCCTCACGGCCGCCGTAGATCCGCACGCCATCGGGCAGCGCATCGCCTTCGAAGTCATGGAAGTCGGCAGTTTTGACGCTGTCCTGGCTGGGAGCCTCAACCGCCTCGGGCAGGGTGATGATGCCCACCGAGCCCTCCGGGTCGACCGAGTAGTCGTCAGCCGGCTCGCCCTCATTGGCGACGACGCCGTACGTGCCGTCCTTGTCGAACACGATGGAGTCCGGCAGCGCACCGACGCCCACAGCGCCCAGCTGCTGGGGCTCATCGCCGGTGAGGTCGAAGAACGCAACCCAGCCGTCATCGGTCTTGGTCGGCGCTTCGAGCGCAACCGCAGCCAGACCGTCCGCGCGGACAGCCACAGAGTTGGCGACTGCGCCCTCCGGCACCGTCGTGCCGTCATCGGAGCTCATACCGGCAGTGGCCAGCTCGGTCACGAGGGTCGGCTTCGCAGCGTCGGAGGAGTCGAGCACCTGCACGGTTCCAGCCTGAGCATTGACGACCAGGGTCTGCTGCTTGGCCGGGTAGTAGCCGACGATCTCCGAGGCACCTTCGTCGAAGATGTCGGTGCGGTGCGAACCGAGGACAGACAGCTCGACAGCGGCGTCGGGAGCTGAATGGGAGGTGAAGTAATCCGGGTTGGCGGCGTTGGCCGGCAGCACGGTGACCGGTGCCAGGGCCGTGAGACCGACGACGCTCAGAGCGGTCAGACCAGCGGTGAAGCGAGACATAGAGGTTCTCCAGTCGAGTGCAAGGGGCACATTTGACCTTACGGTCTGGGATGGGCAGCGGATTGCGACAAAAGTGACGTCAAAGTGAATTCTCGGCTCCGCCGCCTGGAGCGATAGACTGGCCGGGCACTTCACCGACAGCCACATAGGGAGCACAGTGTCGAAGCCTGACGACGAATCACAGGACCGCCCGCGCCGCAGCAGCGACGGTCACAAGCGTCCCCGCGGCAGCGGACACGGCCCCCGCACCCAGCGCGGTGAGCGGAGCTTCGGTGACCGCTCCCGAGGCGGGAAGGGCTTCCAGCGCAGCGACCGGCGCCGGGATGATCGCCGCGACGGTCAGCGGTGGGACAACCGGCGTGATGATCGCCGCGGCGGCAAGGACTTCCGCCGGGACGAGCGCCGCGGCGGCAAGGACTTTCGGCGCGACGAGCGCCGTGGTGGGAAGGACTTCCGTCGGGCCGAGCGCAAGCGCAACGACCGTGAGCGCGGCGGCACCCGGCGTGAACGCCGGCACGAACCGCCGATTCCCGAAGGCATCACGGGCAAGGAGCTGCACTCCGAGACCCGCCGCCAGCTGCGGCCTTTGGAGAAGTCCAACGCCGACGTCGTTGCCAAGCACCTCGTCGCGGCTGGGCAGCTCGTCGATGCGGCCCCGGAGGTCGCGTATGAGCATGCCCAGGCTGCGCTCGGGCGCGCTGCCCGGATCGGTGCGGTGCGTGAGGCCGTCGGCATCGTCGCCTACCAGCTGGAGAAGTATGGAGAGGCGCTGCGGGAGCTGCGCACCCACCGGCGCATCACCGGTTCGAATGACAACGCCGCCCTCATGGCCGACTGCGAACGCGGTCGCGGCAATCCGCGCAAGGCCTTGGAAGTCGCCGCCGAGTTTGAAGCAGCGGAGCTCGACCCGGCCGTGCGCATCGAGCTGCTCATCGTCAAGGCCGGTGCCTACAGCGACCTCGGCGACAACGCCACTGCCAAGGAGATCCTCAGCAGTGCTGGCTTCACCGGCCACCCCGCTGGTGCCACCGTGCGGCTGCTGTCGGCTTATGCTGATCTGCTGCGCGTCGACGGCGAAACAGAGCTGGCGGACAAGTATGAACAGCTCGCTCGCCGCACTGCCAAGCTGAAGAACGTCATGTACGGCGATGAGGAGCCTGATCCCAACGCTGATGTCGAGATCATGACGATCCACGAGATCCCCGATGAGGAGCTCGCCGAGCCCGTCGCCGATGGGGCGGACGAGAACGAGGATCCAGCGCCTGGCGAGGATCCGGAAGCCGGCGATGCGGCTGCCTGGCCGGCCACCGCCTCGGGTGCGGCAGACGAGGCGCCGAGCAGCGAGGAGTCCGACGGCACCGCAGCAGAGGGCACCGCGGCACACGACGCCGAACCGGCCGAGGCACCTGCCGCGGAGCCGGAGCAGCCGGTGGCTGCGAACCTGTCCTTCGAGGATGAGGTCGAAGCCGAGCTGCAGGAGCTGCTCATCGAGGCCGGCATCGAGCCGGACGCCGGAACGCAGCCCGATGGCGGGGAGGAACCGCCGCAGGAGGAGACGCTCTTCTGAGCGGGCCGAAAGCACCCGAGACCGCTGAGCGCGCAAGGAGGCATCCATGAACGATCGCGCCGAGACCCGCACCGCATCGTCGGTGCTTGCGGCGACCGCCCACCTGGGGCCGGTCGACGGTGTGCTCTTCGATCTCGACGGCGTCATCTACGCCGGCCCCGAGGTGGTGCCCGGCGCCCAGGAAACCCTCACGCGGCTGGGGGAGGCCGGCATCCCCTACGGGTTCGTCACGAACAACGCCTCCCGCAGCGCCGAGGACATCGCCGCCCAGATCCGGTCCTATGGTCTGCCGGCTGAGGCTGCGCAGGTGACGACCTCGGCGCAGGTCGCTGCCCGCGCACTGGCCGCCGAGTTCCCATCCGGTGCCCCGATCCTGACGCTCGGCTCACCGGCATTGGCCGACTGCCTGCGCGAGGTCGGCCTCGCACCGGTCGCTGCGGGATCCGGGACAGTGCCGGCGGCGGTGGTGCAGGGATTCCACCGCGAACTCAACTGGTACGACTTCGCCGCGGCCTGCGAGGCGATCCGCGCCGGTGCCGCCTATTGGGCGACCAATCGCGACATCAGCATGCCCACCGATCGCGGTCCGATGCCCGGCAACGGTTCGTTCGTCCGCATCGTCGAGACCATCACCGGTGTCGAGCCGACCGTCACCGGGAAGCCCTCAGCGCTCATGATCACCGCCGCGGCAGCGGCGATCGGGGTGCAGCGCCCGCTCATGATCGGCGACCGGCTCGACACCGACATCGCCGGAGGCCGGGCGGCCGGCTATCCCACCGCACTCGTGCTCACCGGCATCCACCAGGTCGAGGATGCCCGGGCTGCCGGCGCCGAGGCGCAGCCGGACCTCATCGTCGCTGCCCTGCCCGAGCTGTTCGAACCGGTGACCGGCCGCAGCACAGAGGAGACCTCATGAACGACAGCGGCGCACAGCCCAACAGCCCGAAGCCCAGCTCCAGCCCGAAGCCCAGCCCGGCAGCTGCTGCCGGAGCGCTGGAGACCGCCGCCTGGCAGGAGGCAGTCGAGGCTCTCGAACACGCCGATGATGCCACCGCGCTCGAGCAGTCCGGCCGGCTGCTCGACGAGCTGGAGCAGGGGCTGTCCTCGCTATGACGCGGCGCAGCTCATGAGCGGACCGGACGCACAGCGCCTCGACGCAGCGCTCGTCACCCGCGGGCTGGCCGTCTCCCGCAACCGGGCTGCCCGGCAGATCGCGGCCGGGCACGTCGTCGTCAACGGCGGTGCCGCACAGAAGGCCTCGCAGAAGGTCAGCGCCGATGATGTCATCGAGCTGCGCGGTGAGGACCCGTGGGTGGCCCGCAGCGCCCACAAGCTGCTCGGCGCCTTGGAGGACTTCGGACTGCAGGACTTGCCCGCCGGAGCAGTGTGCCTGGACGCCGGCGCCTCGACCGGCGGATTCACCCAGGTGCTGCTGGCTGTGGGGGCCGCCCATGTGTACGCCGTCGACGTCGGCCACGATCAGCTGGCCCCGCTGCTGCGCGCCGATGCGCGGGTGACGAACCTCGAAGGCACCAATCTGCGGCATCTGCAGCTCCACCAGCTGCCGCCGCTGCCCGAACAGCAGGCTGGCAGGCAGAGCAGCGGCGTCGATCTCGTCGTCGCCGATGTCTCCTTCATCTCCCTGACCCTGCTGCTCGAACCGCTGCTGGCACTCACGCGCCCGGGCGGCGCCCTGCTGCTCATGGTCAAACCGCAGTTCGAACGCGGCCGACATGCCGTCAACCGCAACGGCGTCGTCACCGATCCGGCCGAGCGGAAGGCGGCCGTCGACACGGTCGCCGCCGCTGCACAGGCCGCTGGCGCCACCGTCCACGGCTGGTGCGAAACCCGGCTGCCCGGTCCGAGCGGCAACCGCGAGTACTTCATCCACATCACCCAAGCAGATTCTCAGGCTTGTACAGTTGACTGAGATCAGCACGCCAGACATCGGCCCGGCAGCAGCGGCCTGAGCGCCGCATCCGCACAGCCGAGGTCTGGCGATCGACTGCCCAGCTGCCGTGCAGCTGAGCCCAGCCAGCCGGCTGACGGCATGAGAGCCGCACTCGACGACACGATGAGGAAGGGGACAGACGTGCAGCGCAGCATCGCCGTCATGCTCCACCCGCAGCGCGCGGACTCCCGCGAAGCTGCCCTGCGCGTGTGCGCCACTCTGCACTCCGACGGCATCCAGCCGGTCATGCTCGCCTCCGATCATGAGATGCTCATCAGCCACACCGGCCTGCTCGACACGCCGGTGCGCGTCTGTGATGACGACAACGTCGCCTGCCTCGGACCCGACTGCGAACTCGTCATCGTCCTCGGCGGCGACGGCACCATCCTGCGGGCGGCAGAGAAGTTCCGTCACCTCGCCGTCCCGCTGCTGGGCGTCAACCTCGGCCACGTCGGTTTCCTCGCCGAAAGCGAACGTGAGAACCTCGACGCCGCCGTCCACCGGGCCGTCAGCCGCGACTACGAAGTCGATGAGCGCATGGCCCTCGATGTCCGCGTCATCGCCGATGGGCGGATCATCCACCGCACCTGGGCGCTGAACGAAGCGACGATCGAGAAGAGCGACGAATGCCGGATGATCGACGTCATCCTGGGCGTCGACTCCCGGCCGGTGTCCTCCTTCGGCTGTGACGGCGTCATCCTCGCCACCCCCACCGGCTCGACGGCCTACGCCTTCTCCGCCGGCGGCCCGATCGTGTGGCCGGATGTCGAAGCGCTCATGATGCTGCCGATCTCCGCTCACGCCCTGTTCACCAAGCCGCTCGTCGTCAGCCCCGACTCCCGCCTCGGCGTCGAATTCCAGCCCTCCCAGCCGGGCATGCACGCCGGCCTGTGGTGCGACGGCCGCCATGAGATCGACCTGCCGGCAGGCGCACGCATCGAAGCCCGTCGCTCGACGACCCCGGTCGCGCTCGCCCGCCTGTCGACGCGCCGCTTCGCCGACCGGCTCGTCGCCAAGTTCCAGCTGCCGGTCACCGGCTGGCGCGGCCCCAGCCGCACCACCGACACGAACACCCTGCCGGTCGTCAGCCCCGAGACCCAGCCGCGAGGCGATCGATGATCTCGAGTCTGCGCATCGAGAACCTCGGCGTCATCTCCGCAGCCGACATCGACCTCGGCTCCGGGCTGACCGTCGTCACCGGCGAGACCGGCGCCGGCAAGACGATGTTCGTCACCGCCCTCGACATGCTCACCGGCGCCCGCGCCGAACCGCGCGTCGTGCGCGCCGGTGCGCAGCGCGCCGTCGTCGAAGGGATCTTCGACCTCACCGACCAGGCCGCGTCAGCCCGCGAGCAGATCACCGAGCGCATCGGCGAAGCCGGAGGAGAAGCCGATGAGGAGGCGATCCTCACCCGCAGCATCCCCGCCGAGGGCCGCGCCCGAGCCACGGCCGGCGGACGGACCGTGCCGCTGGCAGTCCTCAAAGACGTCGGCAATGCGCTCGTGTCGATGCACGGCCAGTCGGAGCAGATCACCCTGCGCTCCGCAGCCAAACAGCGCGCCCTGCTCGACCGCTACGGCGGGCGGGCGATCGCCGAGGCGCTCGACAGCTACCAGCAGGCCTACCGGCGCTGGCAGGAGCTCGCAGCCGAGGCGGCGCGCCTGCGTGAGACCGCTGATGAGCGCGCAGCCCGCATCGCCTACCTCAACGAGAGCCTCGAGACGATCGACGCGGTGCGCCCGGTGGCAGGCGAGGATGAGGAGCTCCGGGCCCTGTCTGCCCGGCTGGGAGCGGCCGAGGACCTCAAACAGGCCGTCGGCACTGCCCATGATGCGCTCGCCGGCAGCGACTGGCAGGAGACGCACAACGCCCTCGACGCCCTCGAAGCCGCCATCGCCGAGGTGACCCGCGCCGCCGGCACCGACTCCAGCCTCGAAGCCCATGTCGAAGCGCTCACCGATGTGCGCATCCGGATGACGGACACCGCCACGGAGCTCGCGGCCTATGTCGCCTCCTTCTCCGACCTCGAAGGCCAGTCCCTGGAAGAGACCGAAGCCCGACGGGCAGCGCTCGGCTCCCTTTCGGCCTTCGGCGCCGATGTCGAGGAGGTGCTCGCCTTCGAGACGCAGGTTGGAGAAGAGCTGCTGGAGCTGCAGAACGCCGAGAGCTCCTCTGCCGGCATGGACGATGCCGTCGCCGCGGCCTTCGACGCTGTCACCGAGACCGGCCAGCGGCTCACACAGCTGCGCGAACAGGCCGCCGAGGAGTTCGCCGCCGCCGTCTCCGATGAGCTCACCGCCCTGTCGATGCCGCGGGCCCGGATCGTCTTCGAGATCACCGCGGCCGAACCCCACAGCCTCGGCACCGACACCGTGGCGATGCTCTTCAGCGCCCACGACGCTGCCGTGCCCGGAGAGATCGGCAAGCTCGCCTCCGGCGGTGAGCTCTCCCGCGTCATGCTCGCCATCGAAGTCGTCAAAGCCGCCAAGGACACCTTCCCGACCTTCGTGTTCGACGAGGTCGACGCCGGCGTCGGCGGCAAGGCCGCGATCGAGATCGGGCGGCGCCTGGCCCGGCTGGCCGCCCACTCCCAGGTCATCGTCGTCACCCACCTGGCGCAGGTCGCCGCCTGGGCCGACACCCACATCACCGTCGTCAAGGACGACCAGTCCGACGGCGCGGTCTCCGGTGTCACCACCCTCGACCAGGCGGGCCGTGAAGCGGAGCTGGCCCGGATGCTCGGCGGAATGGCCGACTCCGGATCCGCGCGCGCCCATGCGGTCGAGCTCATGGACACGGCGGCCGCGGAGAAAGCACAGTTCTGACATGCCGCATGCGACAATGGCGGCACCATGAAAATCCGCAGAAGCCGCGAGACCATCGAGACCGATCTGGCCATCGGCCCAGCCGTCACCCGCGTCGACCGCCGTACGAAGGACCTGACGAAGCGGCTGCAGCCCGGCGAGATCGCCGTCATCTGCCATTCCGATATCGACCGGGTCTCCGCTGAAGCACTCGTCGAATGCCGTCCCGCGGCCGTGGTCAACACCGTCAAGTCGATCTCCGGACGCTACCCCAACCTCGGGCCCGGCATCATCGTCGAAGCCGGCATCCCCCTCATCGACGAAGCCGGCGAAGAGCTCATGGACACCCTCACCGAAGGCGAGGAGCTCACCCTCAGCGAAGGCGTCATCGAACGCGACGGCGAGCCGGTGGGCGAAGGGCGCGTGCACACTCCGCTCAGCATCGAGAAGGAGATGAAGGAAGCCGAGTCCGGGATGAACAAGGTGCTCGTCGACTTCGTCGAGAACACCATCGAATACATCCGCAAGGACTCCGATCTGCTGTCCGAGGACTTCGTCGTCCCGCATGTGCGCACGAACTTCGCCGGCCGGCACGCCCTCATCGTGGTGCGCGGCTACCACTACAAAGAAGACCTCGCGATGCTGGGGACCTACATCCGCGAGTACCGGCCGATCCTCATCGGTGTCGACGGGGGTGCGGACGCGATCCTGGAGGCTGGCTATTCCCCGGACATGATCGTCGGCGATATGGACTCCGTCTCCGATGCCGCGCTGAGCTCCGGAGCCGAACTCGTCGTCCACGCCTATCGCGACGGCCGCGCGCCGGGCGTCGAACGGCTGCACGACCTCGGCCTCGAATGCGTCATCTTCCCCGCCTCGGGCACCAGCGAGGACATCGCGATGCTGCTGGCCGATGACAAGGGCTCACCGCTCATCGTCGCCGTCGGCAGCCATGACACGCTCATCGAGTTCCTCGACAAGGGACGCCGCGGTATGGCCTCGACGTTCCTCACCCGCCTGCGCGTGGGCTCCAAACTCCTCGACGCCAAAGGAGTCTCCCTGCTGTACCGGCAGCGGATCTCCTCCTGGCAGCTGACGATCCTCGCGCTGGCCGGCCTGTTCGCCCTGTTCATCGCGCTGTCGGCGACGCCGGCCGGGCAGACGCTGCTTGGACTCATCGGCGCCCAGTTCGACGGCATCATCCAGTGGTTCGAGAACCTGTTCTCACCCACTCCCACCCCCGAGGCGCTCGGCGGCCGCCTGCCGCACACCCACCTGCCCGTTTCCTGCCCCATCGATGAAGGGTCCGCTCTGACGTGATCGACTTCCGCTACCACCTCGTCTCGCTCATCTCGGTGTTCGTCGCCCTGGCGATCGGCATCGTGCTCGGTGCCGGACCGCTCAAGGAGCCGATCGGCGACTCCCTGGAGAGCCAGGTCGAGTCGCTGCGCGCCGACCGCGACGAGCTGCGCACCGAACTCGATCAGTCCAAGACCGATCTCAATGACCTCAACGAGTTCATCGTCGCCACCGCCCCGGATCTCCTCGGCGACACCCTGACCGATGTGCCGGTCACCCTCGTGCGCACCGCCGGCACCAATGCCGATGCGGTCAACGCCGTGCGCGACCGGCTCTCCGAGACCGGTGCCGGCGTGCATGACGGCGGGGAGCTGTCAGCCGAGGTCTTCGACCCCGAGGGTGCGGATAAGCTGCTCACCACCCTGCGCTCGATCGACACGGATCTGCCCGATGACGATGCGAAGGCCCTGAGCGAGGCGCTCGCCTCCGCGATCTCGACCGGCAGCTCCGATGCCGCCGATGAGCCGAGCCCGGAGCCCACCGAGGGTGAGAGCGCCGCCCCGGACGCCGGAGCAGCGCAGGGGTACGACCAGAAGCAGTCCGAAGAGGTGCTGCAGGCCTTCGCCGCCGCCGGCCGGATCAACGGCGGCGGATACGCTGAAGCCGCGGTCATCGTCCTCATCGCCCCGCCGGTGCCCGAAGCCCAGGCCGCCGCCGGTGAGCCGGCCGAGGCGACGGCCCCGGAGCCGAGCGCCTACTCCGACTTCGCAGCCTCCCTCGACGCCCGCACCCCGACCGTCGTCGCCGGCACCACCGCCGGTGCCGAGAGCGGACTCGTCGGCTTCGTGCGGGAGTCCGACCCCGGCGTCTCCAGCGTCGACAGCATCGAGCTCGGCGCCGGACCGGTCATCACCGCCCTGACCGTCGGAGCGCTGCACAATGATGAGGTCGAAGGCCACTTCGGCTTCGCCGCCAACGCCGATGACCTCATGCCAGGAGCAGAGAAATGATCCGCACCCTCATCTCCGCCTCGGTCGCCGCTGTCGCCGGCTACGCCGTCACCCGCGGTGTCATCGCCGCCCGCAACCGCCTCGGCTTCGGCGCCGCGATGGACCGGACGAACCACGCCGGCGAGACCGTCTCCCTCATCGAGGGCCCGGCTGTCGCCGCCGGCACCGCCGTCGTCTCAGCGTTCGCCGACCCGCTGCCGCACCGCCTGGCCGCAAGCCTGGCCACGACTGCCGCCGGAGTGCTCGGCGCCGTCGACGACTTCGCCGAATCCGGCAGCGCCAAGGGGCTGCGCGGACACCTGAGCGCCCTGGCCCGCGGCGAGATCACCACCGGCGGGCTCAAGGTCTTCGGCATCTCCGCCTCGGCCGTCATCGCCGCGGCGCTCGGCCGCGACGCCGAGGAGCTGGCCGGCTCCCAGACGCTCGGCACGCTCGCCGATGCGGTGCTCGCCGGCGGCGTCATCGCCGGGACCGCCAACCTCATCAACCTCCTCGACCTGCGTCCGGCCCGCGCACTCAAGGCCAGTGCGATCCTCGCCGCCGCCAGCCTGGCCGGCGGCCGTGGCTCCGCGATCGTGCTGAGCGCCGGCAGCCTCGGCGTCATCGCCGCCGCCTTCACCGAGGATGCTGCCGGGCTCACGATGCTCGGCGACACCGGCGCCAACGCGCTCGGCAGCCTGCTCGGTACCGCCACCGCCCTCGAGGCCTCCCGCACACAGCTGGCCATCGGCCTCGCCGTGCTCGCAGCGCTGACCCTGGCGAGCGAGAAGATCTCCTTCACCGAGGTCATCGAGAGCACCCCGGGCCTGCGGGAGCTCGACGCCTGGGCACGAGTGCACTGATGCCCCGCTGGCTGCGGGCCACAGCCGGAGCGGCGCTGGCCGTCTCCGTCATCACCCTGCTGACACGGGTCATCGGGTTCCTCCGCTGGCTCGTCTTCTCACCGACCGTCGGCGCCGGCGTCGTCGGCACCGCCTACCAGGCCGCCAACCAGGTCCCCAACATCCTCTACGAGGTCGTCGCCGGCGGCGCGCTCGCCGGTGCCGTCGTACCCCTGCTGGCCGCGCCGATCGCACGCAGCGACCGTGCCGACGTCAACCGGATCGCCTCCGCGCTGCTGACCTGGTCGCTGGCGCTGACAGTGCCGCTGGCCGTCATCGTCGCAGTGTTCCACCAGCCGCTCGCCACCGTCATCATCGCCGGGGGAGCCGGGGCGGACCCAGCCGCCGTCCACTATGCCGGGCAGTTCCTCCTCATCTTCGCCGCACAGCTGCCCCTGTACGCGATCGGCGCGGTGCTCACCGGCGTGCTGCAGGCCCACCGCCGGTTCCTGTGGCCGGCATTCATGCCGCTGCTCTCAAGCCTCGTCGTCATCGGCACCTATCTGGCCTACGGCGCCGTGCCCACCGACCCGAACTCCGCTGCTGCCGGGCCGCTGGCGCTGCTGGCCTGGGGCACCACCGCCGGCGTCGTCGCCCTGGCCCTGCCGCTGTGGCTGCCGACCGCCGCCACCGGTGTGAAGCTGCGGCTGAGCTTCTCCTTCCCCGCCGGCGTCGCCCAGCGGGCGGTCCGCCTGGGCACCGCCGGCATGACCGCGCTCATCGCCCAGCAGGTGGCGATCCTGTCCGTGCTCACCGTCTCCAACCGCACCGGCGGCACCGGCGTGTTCGTGCTGTTCAACTACATCCAGGCCGTCTACATGCTGCCGTACGCAGTGCTCGCAGTGCCGATCGCCACCGTCGTGTTCCCGCGCCTGTCGCGGCAGGTCGCCGAAGCCGCCGCCGAGGTGCCGCGCACCGTGGCGACGACGACAGCGGCGATCCTCATCGCCGGCGGGCTCGGCGCTGCGATCCTCGCCTCCGCCGCCGTGCCGCTGCAGCAGTTCTTCACCGCCTTCGACGCCGCCTCCGGCTCAACGGCTGTGCCCTTCACAGCGATGTCCACAGCGATCCTCGCGATGGCGCTGGCGGTGCCCGGCTGGTGCCTCATCGCCTGGGCGATGCGCATGTACGCCGCACTCGAATCCTCCCGCTATGCCGCGATCGGCACGACCACCGGCTGGCTCACGGTCATCGCCATCGTCCTCATCGGCGCACTCATCATCACCGGCACCGCACCCGCCCAGCCGGCCGCCGCCACCCTCATCCTCGTGTGCCTCGGCCACGCGGTCGGCATGAGCGCAGCCGGGCTCATGCACCTGCTGTTCCTGCGCCGCGCCATCGGGCCGGCCGCACTGCAGGGACTGCCTCGCACACTCGCCACCGCCGGCCTCAGCACCGCCGCCGCCGCCGGAGCCGGATACGCCAGCGCCCGCCTCCTGCTCGGCGCCACCAGCGCCTGGCCGCCGGCCGCCGGAGCGGTCATCTCCGGACTGGCCGCTGGCCTCATCGCCGTGGCTGTCATGGGCGGGCTGACGCTGCTGCTCAACCGCTCCCTCGTCGCCGCGATGCGGCAGCTGGCCGGCAGCTGATGCACCCGGTGGGCATTCGGTAGACTTGGCGACGGGGTGCCGTCAGGCGCCCGGTCAGCGATCGACTGAGAGGACACCGCCCGATGCGCAGTCTGCGGATTCTGCTGGTCCTAGCCACCTCCACGGGAGGAGTGGGAACCCACGTCGCCTCCCTGGCACGCGAATTCGCCCGCACCGGCCACACCGTCGGCGTTATCGGCCCCTCGGTGACCAATGCGCAGTTCGGCTTCGACAGCCTCTGCGATGTCGCCTTCGCTCCACTGGAACTCGGCACCAGCCTCAGCCTCAAGGACACCGCCGCGGTCTCGCGGCTGCGCAAGCTCATCATCACCTTCGACGCCGATATCGTCCACGCCCACGGCTTCCGCGCCGGCTTCACCACCCTGCTCGCCGCCAGCCGGGTGCCCAAGCGCCACCGCCCGCGCACCGTCGTGTCCTGGCACAACCAGGCCATGGGCAGCGGCCTGCGGGAACTGGCCGAGAAGTCCGTGCAGATGTACGTCGCCCGCAATGCCGACCTCACAATCGGCGCCAGCTCCGACCTCGTCGTCCGCGCCCGCGACAACGGCGCCCGCAATGCGGTGTTCGCACCCGCCGCAGCCCCGGACCCCCAGTTCGCCGAAGACGTCAACAACCGGCTGCTGCGCTCGCAGGTGCTGCGCGAACTGGCTCTGCCGCGCGATACCGTCCTCACGCTCGCCGTCGGCCGGATCGCCCCGCAGAAGAACTACGGCATGCTCTTCGATGCGCTGGCCCGCATCGACGACGACCGCATCCGCCTGCTCATCGCCGGCGCCGCCGATGACGACGAACTGCGGATGCTGCGCAAACGCGTCGTCGCCGAGAAGCTGCCGGTGCACTTCCTCGGCCAGCGCGATGACGTCACCACCCTCAACCAGGCCGCTGACATCTTCGTCCTCTCCAGCCTGTGGGAGGCCCGCGCGCTCGTGCTGCAGGAGGCGATGATGGCCGGCAAGGCGATCGTCGCCACTGCCACCGGCGGCACCCCCGAACTGCTCGGCGACGCCGGACTGCTCATCACCCCCGGCGACGCCGAGGCGATGGCCGACGGCATCCGGATGCTCGCCGCCGACGAGCAGATGCGCATCGAGCTCGGCCGCCGTGCCGCCCACAAGGCTCTCGACCTGCCGCGCGAACCGGACGTCGCCCGCACCATCCTCCGGCACTACGGCGCCCTCGTCGAACCGGAGGACCGCTGAGCCGGCGGCGGCTGAAACATCGCTAGGCTAGAGACCAGACGGACCACTCGCCCCACCAGCAGAAAGAGCGACAGCAATGAGCGACCTCGCCCGCCAGACGTCCTTCGGACCGGATCCGAGCACCCGGATCATGCATGTCCTCGACACGGCCGACTCCGTCGTCGTCGAGATGGCCCGCGAGACGATCGCCCGCCACCTGCAGGCCGGCTACCCGACCGCTGTGGCCGCCCGCACCTCCGTGTTCGACAGCCTCGGCCTCGACGTCTCCGATCCGCTGCTCGTGCACATCGAGATCGGCGCGGTCACCGGCGTCAGGCTGGCCGATGCCGCCCACGCCTTCACGCTGCACAAGTACTACCGGCACGTCGACCTCGTCCACGCCCATGGACTGCATGCCGGTGCCCTCGCCGGCCTGGCGCTCACCGGCCTGCCCAAGCGCATGCACCCGGCGATCGTCACAACCGTCGAGCGGTTCGAGGAGGACGGCAGCATCGACGCGCTGCTCGCCCGCAACGTCGCCCGCACCTCGACGGCGGTGCTGGGCACGACCGAACCGGTCTGCGAGCACTTCGCCGATCTGGAGGTCCCGGTCATCGAACGCGCTCCGCTGCTGCGGCCCGATCTCGACCCGCGCGCCGACATCACCACCGCGCTGACCCGCGACCGCAAGCGGGTGCGCCGCGACCTCGATGTGCCTGCCGGCCACTGGCTCATCGCCAGCCCCATCGAGATGCGCGATGACACCGCCGTGGCCACCGTCCTCGACGCTGCGATCCGCCTCCCGCAGCACCGCCCCGACCGCCGCTGGGTCGTCGTGTTCACCGGCGGGGGACCGGCGCGGGCGCAGGTGCGCGACGAGATCGCCTCCCGCTTCGCCCACATCCGGCTGGCCAGCGAGTACTCCGCCGCCGAGGTGGCAGCTGCCGCTGATATCGTCATCGCCGCCGACCGGATGACCGGGCTGAGCACCGAAGGCCTCATGCAGATGCGCAGGCCGGTGCTGCACATCGGCCGGGAGCGCGGTGCCCGCATCTGGGGTGAGCGCGTCATCCACGTCGCCGCCGGCGACACGCCGGGACTGCTCGTCGGCATCGCCGAATACGCCGACAGCCCCGCCGCCCGCGCCACCGCCGCCGTCGCCGCCAAGGACCGGGTGACCGGCTCCACCAGCGTCGACACCGCCGGGATCATCCTCCTCGACATCTACGACACCGCACTCACGGTGCATGCCGGCGCCGATCCGGCCTCCCTGCGCTGATGACCGCCGCTCGCTCTGCGCGGGACGCGGTGCCCTCCTCCTGATAGGATTCAATCCCGTGGTGAATCGATTGCGTACAAGCGGACAGAACACGACCCGGCACATCTTCGTCACCGGGGGTGTGGCCTCCTCCCTCGGCAAGGGACTGACAGCCTCATCGCTGGGGCACCTGCTCGCACAGCGCGGGCTCAAGGTCGCGATGCAGAAGCTCGACCCCTACCTCAACGTCGACCCGGGGACGATGAATCCGTTCCAGCACGGCGAGGTGTTCGTCACCAACGACGGTGCGGAGACCGACCTCGACATCGGCCACTACGAGCGCTTCCTCGGCACCGACCTCGACGCCAGCGCCAATGTCACCACCGGCCAGATCTACTCCTCGGTCATCGCCAAGGAGCGCCGCGGCGCCTACCTCGGCGACACCGTCCAGGTGATCCCGCACATCACCGATGAGATCAAGCTGCGGATGCGCTCCCAGGCTGAGCGCAAGGACGGCGAAGCCCCTGATGTCATCATCACCGAGGTCGGCGGCACCGTCGGCGACATCGAATCGCAGCCGTTCCTCGAAGCCGCCCGCCAGGTCCGCCACGACGTCGGCCGCGAGAACTGCTTCTTCATCCACGTCTCGCTCGTGCCCTACCTCGGGCCCTCCGGCGAACTCAAGACCAAGCCCACCCAGCACTCAGTGGCTGCGTTGCGCTCGATCGGCATCCAGCCCGATGCGATCGTGCTGCGCTCCGACCGCGAGCTGCCCGATGCGATCCGCGCGAAGATCGGCTCGGCCTGCGACGTCGACTTCGAAGCCGTCGTCTCCTGCGTCGACGCCCGTTCGATCTACGACATCCCCAAGGTCCTGCACGACGGCGGCCTCGACGTCTACGTCATCCGCCGCCTCAACCTGCCCTTCCGGGACGTCGACTGGGCCGAATGGGACTGGGTGCTCGACCGGGTGCACAATCCGCGCCACGAAGTCGAGATCGGGCTGGTCGGCAAATACATCGACCTGCCGGACGCCTACCTGTCCGTGACCGAAGCGCTGCGCCACGGCGGGTTCGCCGAGGACGCGAAGGTCAACATCCACTGGATCGCCTCGGACTCGTGTGAGACCCCCGAAGGCGCTGCCGAACATCTCGCCGGCCTCGACGCGATCTGCGTGCCCGGCGGCTTCGGCATCCGCGGCATCGAAGGCAAGCTCGGCGCGCTGCGCTATGCGCGTGAGAACGGCATCCCCACGCTGGGACTGTGCCTTGGCATGCAGTGCATGGTCATCGAGTACGCCCGCAGCGTCGCCGGCATCGATGAGGCCTCGTCGACGGAATTCGATCCCGACACCTCGGCGCCGGTCATCGCCACGATGGCCGAACAGCTCGACATCGTCGACGGCGAAGGCGATCTGGGCGGCTCCATGCGCCTGGGCCTCTACAGCGCTGAGCTGCTGCCCGGCAGCGTCGTCGCCAGCGTCTACGACGCCGAGGAGGTCGCCGAACGCCACCGGCACCGCTACGAGGTCAACAACGCCTACCGTGAACAGCTCACCGAGGCCGGCCTCGTCATCTCCGGCACTTCGCCGAACCAGCAGCTCGTCGAGTTCGTCGAGCTGCCCGCCGATGTCCACCCGTACTATGTCGCCACCCAGGCGCATCCGGAGCTGCGCTCCCGGCCGAATCGGGCGCATCCGCTGTTCTCTGGCCTCGTGCGCGCCGCACTCGACCGCCGCAGCGTCTGATGCACGCCGCCCGCTCCACCTCGGCCGCCGATGCGCTGCACGCCGCGCAGATGCCGGCAGACCGGCTGCGCGATGAGTTCACGCCTGCCGAGGTGCTCTCGACGGAGACAGCGTTCCACGGCTACGTGTGGGACGTCTACCGCGAGACCATCCGAGTGCCGGAGACCGACGAACCGCTGACCCGCGACTTCGTCCAGCACACCGGCGCGGTCGCCATCGCCGTGCTCGACGCCGCCGACCGGATCCTGCTCATCCAGCAGTACCGCCACCCGGTGCTGTGCCGCGACTGGGAGATCCCCGCCGGGCTGCTCGACATCGCCGGGGAGGACCCGCTGGCCGCTGCGAAGCGGGAACTGTACGAGGAAGCCGATCTGCGCGCCGGGCAGTGGCATCTGCTCGCCGACCAGCTCTCCACCCCCGGCGGGGTGAGCGAGACCCTGCGGATCTACCTCGCCCGGGATCTCACCCCCGTGCCCGAGGCGGACCGGCACGTACGCGACGGGGAGGAGCACGGCATCGTCCCCGCCTGGATCCCCCTGACCGAGGCGGCTGCCGCGGTGCGCGCCGGACGAGTGACGAACGGCACCGCAGCCCTGGCGATCCTGCATGCCGAGCTTTCCCGCAGCGGCGGCTTCAGCGATCTGCGCGCAGCCGATGAGCCTTGGCAGGCCCGTGAGGTGCAGCTGCGCACCCGCGGCACCCGCACCGCATCCGGGCCCGCTGCCGACGGCTCCTGATGGCCCGCCACGCAGCCGAGCTGCTGCCCGAGGTGCCGGCCGGCCTCGCAGACCCCGTGCAGGACTACCTCGCCCACCTGCAGCTCGAACGCGGCCTGTCGCACAACACCCTCGACGCCTATGCCCGCGATCTCGCCCGGCTGCTGCGCTGGCTGCACGCACAGCAGATGAGCGCGCTGACCGAGGTGAGCGGCGCAGACCTGGAGGCCTTCCTCGCCCACACCGCAGACACCGGGCTGGCGGTGCGCTCCCGTGCCCGGCTGACCGTGGCGATCCGGCGGCTCTTCGGCTTCCTCCACGCCGAGGGCCGGGTGCCCGATGACCCGGCTGCGGAGATCACCCCGCCGCGGGATGCCGACTCGCTGCCCCATGCGCTCAGCATCGCCGAGGTGGAGCAGCTGCTGGCTGCCACCGCCGGGGACGAACCGGTACAGCTGCGCTCCCGGGCGCTGCTGGAGTTCCTCTACGCCACCGGCGCCCGGATCAGCGAGGCGATCGGCGTCGACATCGACGACATCGACCTCGAATCCCGCATCGTCCGGCTCTACGGCAAGGGCAGCAAGGAACGCCTCGTGCCCCTGGGCTCCCATGCCGCCGAGGCGCTCGATGCCTGGCTCGTGCGGGCCCGGCCGCAGATGATCGCCCGGGCCGCCGTCGGCCAGCAGGGCAGCCGGCAGCGCGCCGGTGCGGTGTTCGTCAACCAGCGCGGCGGCAGGCTGAGCCGCCAGTCGGCCTGGCAGACGATCAAGACCGCTGCCGCGCATGCCGGCCTCGACGCCGCAATCAGCCCGCACTCCCTGCGCCACTCCTTCGCCACCCATCTGCTCGAAGGCGGCGCCGATATCCGCGTCGTCCAGGAGCTGCTCGGCCATGCTGCGGTGACGACGACCCAGATCTACACACGCGTGACGAGCCAGACGCTGCGCGCGGTCTACGCCAGCACCCACCCACGCGCGCGGTGACCGCGCACCCGCAGGCGCGATGACCGGGCCCGGGCCCACCGCCTCGGCGGCGGGTGCGGTGGACAGGCGGACGTCGCCGGGCGCACGATAAGCTGAGCACATCCGAGACGAAAGGTGAGACTCGCGTGGCTGATTCGCAGCAGAAGCTGGACATCCCAGATGCCGAGGTGATGGGGCCGACCGGGCGACCGCAGGTCGAGTATCCCGAACCGCCGCCGCTCGACGGGCACGGCCCGGCCCGGATCATCGCGATGGTGAACCAGAAGGGCGGCGTCGGCAAGACGACCTCCTCGATCAATCTCGGAGCTGCGCTGGCCGACTACGGGCGCAGGGTGCTGCTCGTCGACTTCGACCCGCAGGGCGCGCTGTCGGTGGGACTCGGTCTCAACCCTCACGACCTCGAGCGCAGCATCTACAACGTGCTGATGAACTCCCGCCTCGACCCGCATGAGGTCATCGAGCACTCCGCTGTCGAGGGCATCGACATCCTGCCGGCCAACATCGACCTCTCGGCGGCCGAAGTGCAGCTCGTCGGCGAAGTCGCCCGCGAACAGGTTCTCGCCCGCGCCCTGGCCAAGGTCGCCGATGAGTACGACGTCATCCTCATCGACTGCCAGCCCTCGCTCGGCCTGCTGACCGTCAACGCGCTCACCGCCGCCCATGGCGTCATCATCCCGCTGGAGACCGAGTTCTTCGCGCTGCGCGGCGTCGCCCTGCTCGTCGAGACGATCGAGAAGGTCCAGGATCGCCTCAACCCCGGCCTGGAGATCGACGGCATCCTCGCCACGATGTTCGACGGGCGCACCCTGCACGCCAAGGAGGTCATCGCCCGGGTCGTCGAGGCCTTCGGTGACCGGGTCTTCGACACCGTCATCAGCCGCACCGTGAAGTTCCCCGACGCCTCGGTGGCAGCCGAGCCGATCATCTCGTTCGCCCCCACCCACACCGGAGCACAGGCCTACCGTCAGCTGGCATGCGAGCTCGTCGCCCGCGGGGGAGCACCCTGAGCCCAGCGATGACCACGGCACAGCAGGACGCCTCGGCCCCGGCCGCCGGCGATGCCGAGAGCAGCGGAGCCGCCGGGCAGCACGCGTCCGGCGGCTTCGTCGTCAGGCTGGAGAACTTCTCCGGCCCCTTCGACCTGCTGCTCGGGCTCATCTCCAAGCGCAAGCTCGACATCACCGATGTCGCCCTGGCCGAGGTGACCGACGAGTTCATCGCCTACGTCACCGCGCTGCGCGAAGAGCAGAGCCTCGAGGAGCTGTCGAACTTCCTGCTCGTGGCAGCGACCCTGCTCGACCTCAAGACCGCCCGGCTGCTGCCGCGCGGCGACGTCGACGACGAACTCGACTTGGAGCTGCTCGAAGCCCGCGACCTGCTCTTCGCCCGGCTGCTGCAGTACCGCGCCTACAAGGCCGTCTCCGCCGTCTTCGCCGAGCAGATGGCACACGCCGCCACCCGCACCGCCCGCTCAGTGCCGCTGGAAGACGGGCTGCGCGACATCCTGCCGCCCCTGGAGATCACCGCCACCCCGCAGGTCCTCGCCGCGATCTACGCCACCGTCCTGCAGCGCGACCACACCCCGCCGACGGTGAGCACCGACCACCTGCACCTGCCCCAGATCAGCGTCGCCGAACAGCGCACCGTGGTCCTCACCCGCCTCGGCCAGCACGGCCGGCTGACCTTCTCGGACCTCATCGCCGATGCCGAGAGCACCCTCGTCGTCGTCGCCCGGTTCCTGGCACTGCTCGAGCTCTTCAAAGCCGGGATGTGCGACTTCGACCAGCCCGCCCCGCTCGGCGAGCTCACCGTGGTGGCCGCAGAAGCTGCAGACCTGGCGACCATCGCACTGCCCGACACCGACGAATGGGACGCCCCGACCCCACCCGATGACGAGGAGCCGACATGAGCGAGCAGCACACCCTGCAGGGTGGGGAACCGGCCGCGACGCCGGGCGTTGAGCCGGCCGTGACTCAGGTCGAGGACACGCTGCTGGCCGGGATCGAAGCCGTGCTCATGATCGCCGATGCCCCCGTCACCGCCGAAGCGCTGGCGGTCAGCCTCGGCATCGACACCGGCGCCGTCACCGCCGCCTGCCGGCAGCTGCAGTCCGACTACGACGGACGGCAGCCGGGCACCCGGCGGCGCGGCTTCGAACTGCGGGAGGCCTCCGGCGGCTGGCGGATCTACTCGCGCAGCGACTACCACGACCTGGTCTCCGACTTCCTAACCGCCGGGCAGACCGCCACCCTGTCCCAGGCGGCGCTGGAGACCCTGGCCGTCATCGCCTACCGGCAGCCGGTCACCCGCGCACGAATCTCCGCGATCCGCGGCGTCAACGTCGACGGCGTGGTGCGCACCCTGCTCATGCGCGGGCTCATCGTCGAAGCCGGCACCGAGGAGGTCACCGGCGCACGCCAGTTCACCACCACCGGCCAGTTCCTCGAAAGCCTCGGCATCGACAGCCTCGACGAACTGCCCGACATCGCACCCTTCCTGCCACCAGACGACGACGTGGCCACCGGCGACGACATCGACTGTGACTGTTAGCGGGAGATGGCGGGGAATCGCAGTTTCGCTTGGCGGCTCCGGGTGCTTCTGTTCTTGCCCGGTGGGCCGTCGTCAGTTCTGGATCTCGGTCCACAGGGCGCGGACGCGGCCGTCGATCTGGTCGACGATTTCGCGGATTCGTTCCGGTGTCTCCTCGGCGGGGTCGGCCAGTTCCCAGTCCAGGTAGCGTTTGCCGGGGTAGATGGGGCAGGCGTCGCCGCAGCCCATGGTGATGACGTAGTCGGCTGCGCGGACGACGTCGTCGGTCAGTGGTTTGGGGAAGGCTCCGGACAGGTCGATGTGGCGTTCGGCCAGCGCGTCGATCACCAGGGGGTGGACCTCGGATCCGGGCAGCGAGCCGGCCGAGCGGCCCTCGACCCGGTCGCCGGCGTAGTGGGCCAGCAGGGCGCTGGCGATCTGGGAGCGTCCGACGTTGTGCACGCAGACGAACAGCACCTGCGGGACGGTTGTCTCGATTTTGCCCTGTGCCAGGGCGAGAGCGCGGAGGCGGTCGGCGGCGAACCGTTCGGCGAGGATCGCCAGGTGGTCGCGGATTCTCGCGGTCCGCGACAGGGTGGTGTAGGACTCGAAGACGTAGCGCTCGATGGTCTCCGGGGAGAAGATTCCCTCGTACTTGCGGGCGAGGTCATCGGCTGTGTGTTGGAGGACTTGGGTGTCGAGCGGCGGGGTGTCGGCGGCCATGGCCTGGTCCTTTCAGGAGCAGCAGGAGGAGGTGGGTGCGCCGCCGATGGTCACCGGGAGTGGCCCGGCTGGCACGTCGCAGTATCCGCCGAGGTCTGTGGTGCAGACGCCGGTCTCGGGCAGTTCGAGGTGGACGGTGTCGGCGGCGACCCGGTCACCTGCCAGTGCTGCGGCGATGGAGCGGACCTGTTCGTAGCCGGTGGCCATGAGGAACGTCGGTGCGCGGCCGTAGCTCTTCATGCCGACGATGTAGAACCCGGGCTCGGGGTGGGCCAGCACGCGTTCGCCGTGCGGGGGCACGCTGCCGCAGGAGTGGAACTCCGGATCGATGAGCGGGCCGAGCTTCTGGGGTGCATCGACGGTCGGGTCGAGGTCGAGGCGCAGCTCGGTCAGCATCGACAGGTCGGGGCGGAACCCGGTGGCCGGGACGAGGACGTCCACGGTGAGCTTCTCGGCGCCGCTGGGTCCTGCGGCCTGGACGTGCAGCTGCTCGCCGTGAGTTTCGAAGCCGGTGATCACGAACGAGGTGTGGACATCGATTCGGCCGGATTCGACCAGGTCCCGGAGGCGGGTGCCCAGGGCGCCGCGGGCGGCGAGCTCGTCGCGGTCTTCGCCGCCGTAGGCGCGGGAGGCGTCCGCTGACCGGACGGCCCAGCTGATCCGGGTCGCGGGGTTGTCGTCGGCGAGCTCGGCGAGGTCGAGCAGCGTGTTGGCCGCGGAGTGGCCGGCGCCGACGACGAGGACGTGGCGGCCGGCGAACCGGTCACGGTCGACACCGGTGACGGCGGGCAGGGGCTGGGTGATGAGGCCGCGGGCTGTCGCCTCGGCTTCTCCGGGGGCGGGCAGGCCGGACCGGCCGAGTGGGTTGGGCTGGTGCCAGGTGCCCGAGGCGTCGATGACGCTGCGCGCCAACACGTCCTCGGACGATCCGTCGGAGGAGGCGATGCGGACGAGGAACGGGGTGGTCCCCTGCCGGTGCTGCGGGTCTTGTCGATCCCTTCCCGGGAGACCGCGATGACGCGGGCGTCGGTGCGGACGACGTCGCCCAGCGCGTCTGCCAGCGGGGTCAGGTAGTCGGTGATCAGCTCGTGACCGGTGGGCAGGACTTCCGGGTTCGGGGCCTGCCAGTCGTCTGCCTCGAGGAGGCGGCGGGCGGCGTCGTCGATGTTGAACCGCCACGGCGAGAACAGGCGGGTGTGGCCCCAGTCGCGGATCGCGGCGCCGCTGGTGCTGCCGGCCTCCAGCACCAGCGGGGTCAGGCCGCGTTCGCGCAGGTGGGCGGCGGTGGTCAGCCCGACGGGGCCGGCGCCGATGACGACGACCGGCAGACTCTTGGTGTGGTTGGTGGTGTCAGCCATGGCTGGTCTCCTGAAGGACGGGGGCGGTTGCCGGTTCGGTGGCGGCGAGGAAGCGTTCGGCGTCTAGGGCGGCGGCGCACCCGGTGCCGGCGGCGGTGATGGCCTGCCGGTAGCGGTGGTCGGGGCGTCGATGACGATGTAGCCGTCCGGGTCGAGTTCCAGCTGGCCCTTGACGAGTTCGGTGCGGGGCAGGTGCCCGATGGCGACGAAGATCCCGGTGGCATCCAGCTGGCTGGTGTTGCCGGTGAGTGAGTCGGTCACGCTCACGCCGGTGACCTTTTCGTCTCCGTGGATGGCGGTGATCTGGCTGTTGTACAGGAAGCGGATCTTCTCGTTCTGTTGTGCCCGCTGGGCCATAATCTTCGATGCGCGCAGGGTGTCGCGCCGGACCACCACGGTCACGGTCGCGGCGAACCGGGTCAGGAACAGTGCCTCCTCCATGGCCGAGTCCCCACCGCCGACGACGATGATGTGCTGGTCGCGGAAGAAGAACCCGTCGCAGGTGGCGCACCAGGACACGCCGTGCCCGGTGAGCCGCTTCTCATCGGCCAGTCCCAGCTCCTTGTACGCCGAACCCGTGGCGACGATGACGGCCGGTGCTCGGTAGGTGGCACCGGACAGGGTCGTGACCTCTTTCAGGGGCCCGGTCAGGTCGACGGCGGAAGCGTCGTCGTACTCGATGCGGGCCCCGAAGTTTGCGGCCTGCTCGCTGAGTCCCATCATGAGTTCCGGGCCCTGGATGCCGCCGGGGAATCCGGGGAAGTTCTCGACGTCGGTGGTGTTCATCAAGGCGCCGCCGTGGGTGACGGATCCGGCGATCACGCGCGGGGACAGCCCGGCGCGTGCCGCGTAGATCGCGGCGGAATAACCTGCGGGGCCGGACCCGATGATGATCAGCTCATCCGTTTGGGTGCTGGTGGTCGTCATGGTGTCAGCGCCTCACTTCGCGCCGGTCGATGCTGGCAGCAGCTCGGAGACGAGCTGCTCGATGCGGGCCTTGATGTCATCGCGGACCGGGCGGACCGCCTCGATGCCCTGGCCTGCGGGGTCTGCGAGGTCCCAGTCTTCGTAGCGCTTGCCCGGGAAGATCGGGCACGCGTCCCCGCAGCCCATGGTGATGACGACGTCGGAGGCCTTGACGGCGTCGGTGGTGAGGATCTTCGGGGAGGCAGAGGTGATGTCGATGCCGTCTTCTGCCATCGCCTCGACGGCGACCGGGTTGATCTGGTCGGCGGGTTCCGAGCCTGCCGAGCGGACCTCGATCCGGCCGCCCGACAGTTCGGTGAGGTAGCCGGCGGCCATCTGGGAGCGGCCGGCGTTGTGGACGCACACGAACAGCACGCTGGGCTTGGTCGTGGTGGTGTTGGGGGCAGCGGTCATAGGACCATCCAATCCGGGAGTGGGGATTCAGTCGTTGAGAAGTGCGGAGTGCAGAGCCTGGACGCGGGTGTCGATGTCGTCGCGGACCAGGCGCATCCGTTCGATGCCCTCGATGCCGCGCTCCGAGGGCTCATCGGTGTTCCAGGTCTCGATCGTGGCGGTCATACCGTCGACGGGTTCGACGTGTGCTTCCTCGCCGAGGACGATGACCCGGTCGACCCGGCGCAGCAGCTCGGGATCGATGGGCTTGGGCGATTCTCCGGACATGTCTGCGCCCACCTCGGCGACCACGTCGGCGGACAGGGCGTTGAGGGAGGTACCGGGCTTGGTGCCGGCCGAGTGCACCTCAACCGCGTCGCCGGCATGGTAGCGCATCAGCGCGGCGGCCATCTGGGACTTGCCGCCGTTCTTGACGCAGACGAAGAGGACGCTGGGCCTTTTCGGTTCAGAGGTGCTGGTCATGCTCGGACTCCAGAGGTTCTGCGTGCGGGGACAGTCGGGTCGTTGGGGAACAGCTTGGGACCGGCCCAGAGAGCGACGTAGACGAGACCGACGAGGACGGGGACTTCGATGAGCGGGCCGACGACACCGGCCAGCGCCTGCCCCGAGGTGATCCCGAATGCGCCGATCGACACCGCAATCGCGAGCTCGAAGTTGTTGCCCGACGCGGTGAAGGCCACGCTGGTCGACTTCGCGTAGTTCAGGCCCACCGCTTTGGATGCGAAGAGGCTGATGGCGAACATCAGGACGAAGTACAACAGCAGCGGCACCGCCATCCGGGCCACATCCAGGGGCTGCGAGGTGATCGCCTCACCCTGCATGGCGAACAGCAGCACGATGGTGAACAGCAGTCCGTAGAGCGCCCAGGGACCGATCCTCGGCAGGAACGTCTCCTCGTACCACTGCCGGCCCTTGACCTTCTCCCCGAACACGCGGGTGAGGAAGCCGGCCAGCAGCGGAATGCCGAGGAAGACCAGTACCGAGGCCACGATCGCCCAGACGGAGAACTCCGCCGAGGTCGTGGGCAGTCCCAGCCAGGACGGCAGCACCTGGAGGTAGAACCAGCCCAGCGCGCCGAACGCCACGACCTGGAACACGGAATTGATCGCCACCAACACGGCGGCGGCCTCCCGGTCCCCACAGGCCAGGTCGTTCCAGATGAACACCATCGCGATGCAGCGGGCCAGACCCACAATGATCAGCCCGGTGCGGAACTCCGGCAGATCGGGCAGGAACACCCAGGCGAGCGTGAACATGAATGCAGGCCCGACGACCCAGTTGAGGAACAGCGAGAGTGTCAGCAGCTTCCGATCCCCGGTTACCCGGTGCATCTCGTCATAGCGGACCTTCGCCAGCACCGGATACATCATGACCAGCAGACCGATCGCGATCGGCACGGAGATCCCGCCAATCTTCACGGAGTCCAAGACCGCATCGAGCCCGGGCACGAAGCGCCCCAGCAGCAGACCCACCGCCATCGCCGCCAGGATCCAGACTGCCAGCCACCGGTCCAGGAAGGACATCTCCTTCGTCACCGGCACCGCGTTCTGCGCAGCCGTCGTTGCAGTGGTACTCATCCAAGCTCCTCGTATAGACGAACGTCTATCAGAAGACTAAACCGACACTTAGACGGACGTCAATGTATGATGGTGTGATGGCTATTGCACTCGAGAACGTCAAACTACTGGCTCCCCACGCCAACGACTGCTGTGCGTTGGCAGCCGCGCCGTTGAGCACCGGCCAGGCCGAGCAGATGACGAGAAAGCTCAAAGCGCTGTCCGACCCGACCCGGCTGCGGGTGCTGTCGCATGTGGCCGCGCAGGGATGCGACGCGGTGTGCGCCTGCGACCTGACCGAGACGCTCGACATCAGCCAGCCGACGATCAGCCACCACCTCAAGAAGCTTGTCGAGGCCGGTCTCCTGACGCGTGAGCAGCGTGGGAAGTGGGCGCACTACACCGTGGTGCGCGAAGCGTTCGCCGAGCTGCGCCAGTTCCTCGCCCTGGACTGATGACCGCGCTCGGGGCAGTCAGTCGCGCGGTGGAGGCGCGAGAACGAGTCGATGTTGCCGTGATCGGTGGCGGACAGGCCGGCTTGGCGGTCGGCTACTACCTGCGCCGTGCCGGATTGTCCTTCGTGATTCTCGATGATCAGGAGGTTCCTGGTGGGGCCTGGAGGCATGTGTGGTCCTCGCTGCGGCTGTTCTCGCCGGCAGAATACTCATCATTGCCCGGCCGGCTGATGCCGAGGACGTCCGGCGGCAATCCCGATGCCGATCACGTGATCCGGTATCTGGCCGACTACGAGGAGCGGTATTCGCTCCCGGTCGTGCGGCCGGTGCGAGTCGCCCAGGTCATCCCTACCAGTGAGGGGTTCCAGCTGCTCACGGGTGCCGGGGATTGGCGGGCGCGTGCCGTCGTCAACGCGACAGGCACATGGTCTCAGCCCTTCTGGCCATCCATGCAGGGACAAAGGAATTTCCGCGGGAGTCAGATGCACAGTGCCGACTATCGCGGACCAGGCAAGTTCAAGGGCCAATCCGTCCTCGTCGTCGGCGGAGCGAACTCAGCCGCGCAGATCGCAGCCGATCTCGCCCGCGCCGCGACACTGACGTGGTGCCTGCGCGGTGCGCCGCGCTATCTGCCCGACGACGTCGACGGGCGTGAACTCTTCCGGGTGGCCAGCCAGCGGGTGCGCGCACTGGCTGCCGGGAAGCCGGATCCCGGCGGCGTCGCGGACTTGGGTGACATCGTTGCCGTCCCGCCCGTGAAGGAGGCACGGGATGCAGGGCTGCTGATCCCGCACCCGATGTTCGAACGCTTCACCCGCGAGGGCGTGGTCTGGAGCGACGGCAGTGCCCGCCGGGTGGATGCGGTGATCTGGTGCACCGGCTTCCGGCCGGCGCTGCGTCATCTGCGCAAACTCGACATTCGCGAGTCAGACGGGACGATCAGGCTCGACGGAACGGCGTCACCCCGGATCCCGGGGCTCTATTTCGTGGGCTACGGGGACTGGACCGGTCCGGGATCGGCCACCCTCGTCGGTGTCGGATCTCCCGCGAAAGCCACGGTCGGCGCCATCGCCGGCCACCTTGTCTCCGCCACGACTGCTGCGGCCATCTCTGCACGAGCACGGTGAGTACCATCAGCGCATGGAGATGATGTGCGCGGACTGCGGATGCGCGGTCAGGCGGGGCGTGATCGTGCGCGCCTGTGAGCAGTATCCGGATTGCTGCTGTCAGGATCTGGCCGTCGCGGGCGACCATGGCACTGCGCGCGATGCATGACGCTCTTCGCCACGAGTGACCATATTGTGGTCGGCCGCACCCAGGGCGATCCTGCTCGTCTCAAGCAGAAGCCGTCCGGGTTCCGGGCAGGCTGAGCTGGGATGCATGAAAGTCGAAATGCCGGATCGGGTAGGCGTACACGTCCATCGGGTGCCGTTGCTGCCCCGTCGCGCCTCGGAGCCGCTCGCGCGGTGCAGGGCAGGCAGCCTCTAACTCGGCACAGTTGCGGCTGTATCCATCTCTGATCGCGGTTCGATCCATGATCGTCACCCTCAGCAGGTGGGGGCTTCCTCCGGCCTGCTTATCTCACCGACAACGCGGTCAGGCTGCGGCTGTAGCAGTAACGACCGTTTTCGCTACAAGACATCGCGCCACCGGCGCATCGTCGTCGGCACCAGGAGAAATCACGGCCGGCAAATCCTGACGCTGTAACGAAACTTAGTGCCAGTATCTATGTTTCGGTTCTTCCCGTTCTTCACGGGAATTGGTACATTCGGGGGATGGGACACGCTTTGGGCTATGCCCGAGTATCGACCGGCGACCAAGATGCAAGCTTGCAGCATGACGCGTTGAAGGCGGCCGGCTGCTATCGCATCTTCGCCGACACTGCGTCGGGATCTTTGGAATCGCGTCCCGAGTTGGACAAGCTCCTCGACCAGTTGCGGCCGGGTGACACCCTGGTGGTGTGGCGATTGGACCGGCTCGGCCGCTCGATTCGGCATCTCATCGACCAGCTCGCTGAGCTGCGCGACCGCGGGGTCGAGTTCCGGTCCTTGCAGGAGAACATCGACACCGGCTCATCCGGCGGCAGGCTGGTGTTCCACATCTTCGCCTCGCTGGCCGAGTTCGAACGTGACCTCATCCGAGAGCGCACCAACGCCGGCCTGAAAGCCGCTCGCGCCCGTGGCCGGACCGGGGGCCGGCCGCCGCTGCTGACGAAAGACAAACTTCGCACAGCCCGCAAGCTCTACGAGCAGCAGGACATGACGGTCGCTCAGATCGGAGAGGTCCTCGGCGTCAGCCGCACCACGGTCTACCGCGCTCTGCGTCGTGAACCCGGAGGCACTTCGCCTCGCCGCCGGCAGGCGTCACCCAAGACGGTGTAGTCATGGCTGGAGGCACTCAACCCGCGAACCCCGAGAGTGCGTCCACACGTGAGAACACAGCGGCCGCCCGCTGGCAGGTGCTGCGTCGCCACGTCGAGGACGGCACAACTCTGACCACGCTGGCCGCGACCGAAGGAATCGGACTCCGGACCCTGCAACGCTGGCATGCGGCATACCGCCGCCACGGCATCGCAGGACTCTCCCCGACCGCCCCACCCAAGCGCGAGCGAAAAATTCATCCGGAACTCCTGACGCTGATCGAGGGTCTCGCCCTGGTCAAGCCACGGCTGTCGACCGCGACCATCACCCGGAAAGCCCGCGCAATCGCGGAAATGCACGGGTGGGAGACGGTCTCCTACAGCACAGTCCGATCCATCGTCACCGCGATGGACCCCGGCATGCTCACGCTGGCCCACCGCGGCAGCGCCGCCTACCGCGACACCTATGAAATCGTATGGCGGCACCGAGCAGAACGCCCCAACGCCACCTGGCAGGTCGATCACACCGAACTCGACATCCTCATCCAGGACGCCAACGGCAAACCTGCCCGGCCGTGGTTGACCGTCATCCTCGACGACTACTCCCGGGCAGTATGCGGCTACATGGTGTTCCTGGGCGCCCCATCCGCCTTGAACACTGCCCTGGCACTCCGCCACGGCATCTGGACGAAGAACGACCCGCACTGGCCGATGTGCGGCATCCCCGACCGGCTCTACGTCGACCACGGCACCGACTTCACCAGCGACCATCTCTCCCAGATCGCCAAGGATCTGCACTTCGAAATCATCTACTCCGCAGTGGCCAGGCCGCAGGGGCGCGGCAAAATCGAGCGGATCTTCGGCACCATCAACACCGAACTCCTGGCCACCCTTCCGGGCCATCTTGCCGAGGGCCACCGCCACCCCGACCCCGTGCTGACACTGCCGGACCTCGACGACGCCATCGGGGCGTTCATCGCCGATGACTATCACCAGCGCGAGCACCCAGAGACCACAGCATCTCCGCACCAAGCGTGGCTCGGCGACGGATGGCTGCCCCACCTGCCCGAAACTGTCGATCACCTCAACCTGCTGCTGACCGTAGCCAAACCTCGCATCGTCCACCGCGACGGCGTCCACTTCCAAGGCCTGCGCTATATGTCTCCACTGCTGGCCGCCTACGTCAAAGAGCCGGTCGTCATCCGTTACGATCCCAGCGACATCTCAGAAATCCGCGTCTTCCACAAAGACCAATACATCTGCAAAGCCGTCGACCCCGACCACGTCGCCGCCACCGTCAGCCTCAAAGACGTCCAGGCAGCACGCGCCGCCCGACGCCGCGAGCTGCGCGGCCAGATCAACGAACGCCTCGCCGCCGTCACCCGACACCAACCGGTGCCTCCACCCACGCCGCAACCGACTCCCGTCGAACGTCCGAGCAACAAGAAGCCGAAACTGCGGACCTACCTTGAGGATGACTGATGCCCCAGCAACGATTCGTCGCCACCAAAGAACACCGCAGGTTCGCCGAATTCGCCGATGCCGTGCGCCGGCAACACACCATCGGCATCTGCTACGGGCAGGCAGGAATCGGCAAAACCCTGTCGGCCAGGCGATATGCCAACTGGCACAAGGCCGAGAAACTACTGGAACAATGGGGGCCCCGCGATGACTCGGACCACCAGGTCTACGCCGCCTTAGCCCAAAGGCGAACCGTGTTCTACACCCCGCAGGTCCTCGCCAGCCCTCGCCAGTTCATGCAAGACCTCACCCACATCACCTCTCGCGTGGCGATCTGCATCGACCAACACCTGAACAAGAACGGCACGCGACAAGGACCGGTTATGCACTGGGACAAGCACGTCGAACTCATCATGATTGACGAGTCCGAACGGCTTCGCCCTGCCGCTCTGGAGTACCTACGCGACAGCTATGACCGCACCAACACCGCGCTCATCCTGATCGGAATGCCAGGAATCGAGAAGCAATTCAGCCGCTACGCACAGCTCTACAGCCGCGTCGGCTTCGCCCACGAGTACCGGCCCCTCGCCGAAGACGAACTCCGCTTCGTCCTCGAACGCCGCTGGCGCAAACTCGGCCAAACCCTCGACCCCGACGACTTCACCGACGCCCAAGCCCTCGCGGCGATCGCTCGCATCACCCGCGGCAACTTCCGCCTCGTCGACCGACTCTTCACCCAGATGGAACGCATCATGAAGATCAACGATCTCAACACCATCACCGACGACGTCGTCGAAGCCGCCCGCTCCACGCTCGTCATCGGCATCACCTGAAGCCGCCACCTCCAGCTGCAGAAAGCCGCCAACTCGAGCTAACAGTCACAACATCGACCTCGACGCAGACGCCGACGAACCGGCAGCACCGGCCGAGGTCGGCCTGGAAGCCAGCGGTGAGCCCGCCGGCACCTGAGCGGCAGCACGACCCGCAGCCACACCTCGTGCCCGGTTCGGCAACCACGTGCGGGTTTGAGACAATGACCCCTATGACTCGCAGCAATCCTCGCGGACCCGGTCACCGGTCCAACCGCCCGACCCGCCGACAGCGCAGCCACGCGCAGCGCACCGCCCAGCAGAGCGCCTCGGCGGCCAGTGCCGTCCACCAGCCAGACGGTGTGCGCCTGCAGAAGGTCCTCGCCGATGCCGGCCTCGGCTCCCGGCGCGCCTGTGAGCAGCTCATCGCCGATGCCCGCGTCGAAGTCGACGGGCAGATTGTGACCGAACTCGGCACCCGCATCGACCCGGAGACGCAGACCGTCCATGTCGACGCGATGCGCATCATCACCCAGCCCGACCGCGTCTACCTGGCATTCAACAAGCCCGCCGGTGTCGTCTCGACGATGGACGACCCGGACGGCCGGCCCAGCCTCGCCGACTATCTGCGCGACCGCACCGAGCGCCTCTTCCACGTCGGCCGTCTCGACGCCGAGACCGAAGGCCTGCTGCTCATCACCAACGACGGGGAGCTGTCGAACCGGCTGACCCATCCCTCATATGAGATCCCCAAGACCTATCTCGCGCAGGTCCGCGGGCCGGTCGCCAAGGACGTCGGCGCCCGCCTGCGGGAGGGCATCGACCTCGACGACGGCATCGCCCGCGTCGACTCCTTCAAACTCGTCGACTCGACACCCGGACACGCCCTCGTCGAACTCGTCCTCCACGAGGGCCGCAATCGGATCGTGCGCCGCCTGCTCGACGCCGTCGGCAACCCCGTCGACCGGCTCGTGCGCACCCACTTCGGCCCGATCGCCCTGGCCGAACAGCGCCAGGGCAAGGTCCGTGAGCTGCGCCCGGAGGAGATCGGCGAACTCATGCAGGCGGTCGGTCTGTGAGCAGCCAGACGATGCGCGTGCACATCGTCGGCACCGGCCTGCTCGGCACCTCACTCGGCCTCGCGCTCACCGGCGCCGGCCACACCGTGACGCTCGCGGATCTCTCACCGACCGCCCAGCGCCTGGCCGCCGACCTCGGGGCCGGCACCTCGGGCGCTCCGGCCGACACCGACGTCGTCATCATCGCCACCCCGCCCGATGTCGCCGGGCAGGCGATCGTCACCGCGCTCAACGCGTACCCGGAAGCCACCGTCACCGATGTTGCCAGCGTCAAGACCGTGCTGCTGCGCGAAGTGCAGGCGCAGTGCACACCCGGCTCGCTCGACCGCTACATCGGCTCCCATCCGATGGCAGGCCGCGAGAAGTCCGGGGCGATCGCCGCCCGCGACGACCTGTTCGTCGGCCGGCCCTGGGTGGTGTGCTCCGATGCGGACACCCCGGCTGAGCGCCTCGCCCAGATCGTCGCGCTGGCCACCGATGTCGGCGCAGCGGTCGTCCACCTCGATCCGGAGTTCCACGACTCCTCAGTCGCCCGGGTCTCCCACGCCCCGCAGGTGATGGCCAGTCTCATGGCCGCCCAGCTCGTCGACATGCCTGCCGACGGAGTGGCACTGGCCGGGCAGGGACTGCGCGACGTCACCCGCATCGCCGCCTCCGACGCCGGGCTGTGGACCCAGATCCTGGCCGGCAACGCCGCAGAGGTGCGTGCCGTGCTCACCGCCATCCGGACAGACCTCGACACCCTCATCAGCGCCCTCGACCTGGAACCGGGAGCGATCGCGACGATCGCGCAGACGATCACCGCCGGCAACGACGGCTACGACCGGATCCCCGGCAAGCACGGACAGGCGCCGCAGAAGTACGCCGAGATCACCGTCCTCATCGACGACACCCCCGGCATGCTCGGCAGGCTGTTCGCCGATGTCGGCGAACTCGGCATCAACATCGAGGACATCCGGATCGAACATGCCACCGGCGTTAAGCTGGGCAGTGTCGAAGTCGCTGTTGTGCCGGCACGCCAGCGCGAACTCGAAGAGGGCCTCACCTCCCGCGGCTGGTGGGTTCCCGAAGCCGTCATCGAACACGAAGGACAGGAATGACCGTTATCGCCATCGACGGCCCCAGCGGCGTCGGAAAATCCAGCGTCTCGAAGGCCGTGGCCGCCCGCCTCGGCTACGCCTACCTCGACACCGGGGCGATGTACCGGGCGATGGGCTGGCTGTGCATGACCCGCGGCATCACCGACCCCGGCGATGTCGTCGAACTCGTCCGCGGCGCCGACCTGGAGATCTCCACCGATCCGTCCGCCCCGACCGTCGCCGTCGACGGCATCGATGTGACCGAGGAGATTCGCTCCGACGAGGTGTCCTCCAGCGTCCAGGTCGTCTCCGCAGTGCCCGATGCGCGCAGCGAGCTCATCGAGCTGCAGCGCCGGATCATCGCTGCCGCGGATCCCGGCATCGTCGTCGAAGGTCGCGACATCACCACCGTCGTCGCCCCGGACGCGCCGGTGCGGATCCTCATGACCGCCGATGACGAGGTGCGGGTCGCCCGCCGTGCCAAGGAAAACCACGGCACCGCCGACGCCGAGGCGGTGGCCGCCACCCGCGACGTCACCCTCGGCCGCGATGCCAAGGACGCGCAGACGACGAGCTTCCTCACGGCAGCAGACGGCGTCCACACCCTCGACACCACCCATATCGATTTCGACCAGTCGGTCGGCGCAGTCCTCGACCTCGTGGCCGCGGCACAGAAGGCCTGATGAACATGTCACCAGAGGTCCCGGAATCCGACTCCCCGCTGGCGCGGCAGCCCGGTGACGGTTTCGTCGAGAACCCGGACGAGACGCTGCCCGAGCGTGTGCAGGCGATCGACCACGACGACGCTGAGAAGCGCGCCGCCTCGCTGCGCGCCGGCCTCGACCAGTACGAACTCGAAGACGAGGACCGGGAGCTGCTGGAGGCCTACGGCGTCATCGAAGCCGAGGAGGGCGGCCGCGGCCCGGCCCCGGTGCTGGCGATCGTCGGCCGGCCCAATGTCGGCAAGTCGACGCTCGTCAACCGGATCCTCGGCCGCCGCGAAGCCGTCGTCGAAGACGTCCCCGGCGTCACCCGCGACCGCGTGAGCTACCACGCCGAATGGAACGGCCGCCCGCTCACCCTCGTCGACACCGGCGGCTGGGACATCGACTCCCGCGGCATGGCCTCCCGGATCGCCGAACAGGCGGAGATCGCTGTGCGGATGGCCGACGGCGTCGTCTTCGTCGTCGACGCCACCACCGGCCCGACGGCCACCGATGAGCATGTCGTGCGGATGCTGCGCCGCTCCGGCAAGCCGGTGCTGCTGGCCGCCAACAAGGTCGATGATGAGCGCGGCGAGCTCATGGCCGCTGAGCTGTGGTCTCTGGGCCTGGGCGAACCGCACCCGATCTCGGCGATGCACGGCAGGGGAGTGGCCGACTTCCTCGACGCGATCATGGAGATGCTGCCGGAGGTCTCGGCGACCGGGCAGACCGAAGCGGTCGGCGGACCCCGCCGCATCGCGCTCGTCGGCCGCCCCAATGTCGGCAAGTCCTCCCTGCTCAACAAGCTCTTCGGCAGCGAGCGGGTCATCGTCGACAATGTCGCCGGCACCACCCGCGACCCGGTCGATGAGCTCGTCGAACTCGGCGGCCGGCAGTGGCGCTTCATCGACACCGCCGGCATCCGCAAGCGCGCCCGCCAGTCCTCCGGCGCGGACTTCTACGCAGCGCTGCGCACCCAGACCGCACTCGAACGCGCTGAGGTCGCCATCGTGCTGCTGGAGGCCAATGAGCCGCTGAGCGACCAGGACATGAAGATCATCCGCCTCGTCCTCGACGCCGGCCGCGCGCTCGTGCTCGCCTTCAACAAATGGGACCTCGTCGATGAGGAGCGCCGCCACTTCCTCGAACGCGAGATCGAACGCGACCTCGGCCACGTCGCCTGGGCCCCGCGGGTCAACATCTCCGCCAAGACCGGCCGGCACGCCGAGAAGCTCCTCCCCGCACTGGAGGCCGCGCTCGAGGGCTGGGACACCCGGATCCCGACCGGCCGCTTCAACGCCTTCCTCGGCGAGCTCTCGGCCGCCAATCCGCACCCGCTGCGCGGCGGCAAGCAGCCGCGCATCCTGTTCGGCACCCAGGCCTCCTCCCGGCCGCCGAAGTTCGTGCTCTTCACCACCGGTTTCCTCGACCCGAGCTACCGGCGGTTCATCATCCGCCGGCTGCGCGAGACCTTCGGCTTCACCGGCACCCCGATCGATGTGAGCATGCGCATCCGCGAGAAGAGGAAGGGACGGTGACGAGCGCCGGGCAGACCGCTGCCGAGGTGGTGCGACCCCGCGACTGGGCGCTGCCGCGCTTCACGATCATCGTGCTGGGCCTGGCCGGCCTGTTCTTCGCCGTCGGCTTCATCCAGCAGATCCAGCTCATCATCGCCCCGGTGTTCCTGGCCCTCAACCTCGTCATCGTCGCCTACCCGGTGCAGGCCTGGCTGCTGCGCTGCCGGGTCCCGGCGGCCATCGCCGCGACTGCGACCGTGGTGCTCGTCCTCAGCGTCGTCGCTGCGTTCTTCGCGCTCACCGGCTGGTCGATCGCCGAGCTCGTCCTCGTCATCCCCGAATACTCCGATGAGCTCGACGGCCTCTACCGCGATCTGCTCGCCAGCAGCTCATCGCTGGGCCTGACCCCGGAGTTCGTCAAGGAGCAGGCGGCGAACTTCGACGTCAACCAGATCGCCTCGGCCCTGCGCGAGGTGCTCTCCAACGCCTCCCTCGTCGTCACCCTCGTGACGACGGCTCTCATGGCGACGTTCTTCATCGTCATGGACTCCCTCGCCTTCCCGCGCCGCATGGCCATGGCCGCCGGCGTGCAGCCGCGCTTCGTCCAGGCGATGAACACCTTCGCTGTGGGCGTGCGTCGCTACTGGGTCGTCGCCACGGTCTTCGGGCTCATCGTCGCCGCCCTCGACGTCGTCGCCCTCATCATCATCGGCGTGCCGCTCGCCCTCGTCTGGGGTGTGCTGGCGTTCCTGACCAACTACATCCCCAATATCGGCTTCATCATAGGCCTGCTGCCGCCGGCGCTCATGGCGCTCATCGAAGGCGGCTGGTGGGACGCACTGTGGGTGGTCATCGCCTACAGCCTCCTCAACTTCGTCATCCAGGCGATCATCCAGCCGAAGTTCACCGGCCAGTCCGTCGGCGTCACCCCCTTCATCTCGTTCCTCTCGCTGCTCTTCTGGCTGTGGGTGCTCGGCTGGTTCGGTGCGCTGCTGGCGCTGCCGGCCACGCTGCTCGTCAAGGCGCTGCTCGTCGACGCTGATCCGCGCGCCCGCTGGGTCAATCTGCTCGTCGCCTCCGATGTCCGGGCCGCCGGCTCGGCGATGCTCGCCAGCCCGAGCGAATCGATGGGCTCCACCGCTGAGGCGGAGGAGGCGCGGGACGCAGAGCCCGAACCGGGGATCACGCTCAGTGAGGAGACGGTCCCGCTCCGACCGCCGCAGCGCACGGTCATCGACCTCGACTGACGGGCCCGTCGGAGGTGGGCACAGCTGCGCAGCGTCGATACACTTGGGCAATGGCACAGATACTCGACATCCATCCTGAGAACCCGCAGCCGCGACTCATCCGGCAGACCGCCAAGATCATCGCCGAAGGCGGACTCGTCGCCTACCCGACCGACTCCTGCTATGCGCTCGGCTGCGCGCTGGAGAACAGGGAAGGCATCGAGCGGATCATCCGCATCCGGCAGCTGGACTCCAAGCACCACTTCACGCTCATGTGCCACGACTTCGCACAGCTGGGCCAGTTCGTCATCGTCGACAATCACGCCTTCCGCACCATCAAGTCCCTGACGCCGGGGCCCTACACCTTCATCATGAAGGCGACGAAGGAGGTGCCGCGGAAGATGATGCACCCGAAGAAGCACTCGGTCGGCGCCCGGATTCCGCAGAACGCCACCGCACTCGCACTTGTCGAGGAGGTCGGTGAGCCGATCCTGTCCTCGACCCTGCTGCTGCCCGATCACGAGGAGCCGCTGACCCACGCTGAGGACGTCGCCGAGGCGCTCGGCAAGCACGTCGACGTCATCATCGACTCCGGCGTGCCCGGCACGACGCCGACCTCGGTCATCGACTTCACACCCGGCTCACCGGTCGTGCGCCGGATCGGCGCCGGCGACATCTCCCGCTTCGACGACATCGACGAAGCCTGACCAGAAGCCTGACGATCAGCCGCTACCGCCGGCCGGGGCGAGCCCGAGGGCCGAAACCCACAGCTGTGAGAGCTTCTCGGCCAGCTCCTCGACTCCTGCGTCGCTGAGATAGCGCTGCTCGGGCTCGTCGACGAAGATCGACCTGCACGTCCGGCTCACCATCGCCGACAGCGCCTTGGCCGTCAGGTCCGGGTCGAGCTCGGCCGGGATGTGCCCGGCGGCCTGCATCTGCTCGATGCTGCGCCTGTTGCGCCGGTAGAACACCCGGTTGCGCGCGATCCGGATATCCCGGACCTCCGGATCGACCGCAGCCGCCTGATCCATGAGCGCCACCTCCCGGGCATTGTCCCGATACCGGCGCACGTACACTTCGGTGGCCTTCCGGATCTTGGCGACGAGCGCCTCGGGGCCGGGCGCCTCCGCGCCGGCCTCATGATCCGGGCTGATCCACGCATGATCGGCAGCGACCACCGGGGCGTAGGAGTCCTCGATGATCGCAGCGAGGATCTCCTGCCGATTGGCGAAATACGTGTACAGCGTGCCGGTCGAGCAGCCGACCCGCTCGGTGATCGCCGAGAGCGGCGTAGTGAGGTAGCCGTGCTCGCAGAACACGTCGATCGCCGCGTTGATGAGGGCCCGCCGGGTGCGGCGGCCGCGCTCGGTCAGCGGCGCACCGGGCTGACGCTGGACGGTCATCGCTCACTCCCTCACAGCTCGATCGAGCGCTTGCGGATCTTGCCCGTGGGCCCCTTCGGCAGACCGTCGACGATGCGGATGATGCGCGGGATCTTGTACGCCGACAGCGACTGTCGGCACCACGCCTCGATCTCCTCAGCGGTCAGCTCGGCGCCGGGCATCGGGGTGACGACGGCGGCGACCTGCTGGCCGTAGTGCTCATCGGCCGCTCCGATGACAGCCGCCTCGAAGACCTGCGGATGAGCGTAGAGGACCTCCTCGACCTCACGCGGATAGACGTTGTAGCCGCCGTGGATGATGAGGTCCTTGAGCCGGTCGACGATGTAGAGATAGCCGTCCTCATCGACATGCCCGAGATCCCCGGTGCAGAAGAACCCGTCGGCATCGAACGCCTCAGCGGTGGCCTCGGGGCGGTTCCAGTAGCCGAGCATCACGAGCGGGCCGCGCAGCCGCACCTCCCCGGTCTGCCCGGGTCCGCACGCCTGACCGGTGGCAGGATCGACGATCCGCACGTCCATCGTCGGGGCAGGCAGGCCGACCGAGCCGATCTTGTTCTCACCCTCGGCGGCGTTGAACGTGCCGAACGCGCAGGTCTCAGTCAGCCCGTAGCCCTCGGTGATCGAGGCGCCAAACCGGGTGTGGAAGGCGCGCATGAGGTCCAGCGAGATCGCCGCCCCACCTGAGAGCGCCAAGCGCAGCTGCGGAGTCGTGACGTCCTCGTGGGCAGTGGAGTGGGTGAGCGCATTCCACATCGTCGGCACGCCTGCGACGATCGTGAGCTCATCGGCGATGATCGTCTCCAGCAGCTCATCGGCATCGAAGCGCGGCAGCAGCGTAATGGCGGCGCCGTTGGCCAGCACCGGGTAGGCCACCGAACCGAGCCCGAAGACGTGGAACAGCGGCAGTGCGGTGCCAGCCCGGTCGGCAGGGGACAGGCCGGCCACCGCCTCGGCGGCGGTGACACCGGTGAGCAGGGTGCGCGCTGAGAGCATCGCCCCCTTCGGGCGGCCGGTGGTGCCCGAGGTGTAGAGCAGCAGCACGCAGTCCTCCGGGTCCCGGGTCACCGGGGCGAAGTCCGGGCTCGCCTGCGCCAGCGCGTCCATGTCGACAGGTGTGAGCAGTTCGGCGGTGATGCCGAGCGCCGCGGAGGCCGCAGTGCCTGCCTCGGGGCAGATCGGGTGCATGATGAGGCGGCTGGCACCGGAATCGGAGAGCACGAAGCTCAGTTCGGGAACCGTCGAAAGGGGATTGAGGGCTCTTCGGACATCCGGTGGGGGTCATGGGGTGAGTCCGCCGGCGGCGAGGAGCATGCGGAGGCGGTAGTTGTGCTGGTTGCGGTAGCCGCGGGCGAGG
>NZ_JBHMAU010000057.1:0-52573 GCF_042429315.1 Brevibacterium otitidis
GGCGCCGCAGCAGTGGTGTTCTGACGCCATACGCGGCCGCATTCGACGCATTTGTACCGGCGGAGGCGAATGTGAAGCGTGGTGGGCCGGTGGCCGAAGGGTTCGCCGGCGAGGCGGCGGACGACGGTGTCGCGGACGATCCCGTGTCCGCCACACCGTCGGCACCAGTCATCGGCACTGTTGGGCTGGCATTCCAGAATGGCTTTGTGCCCGGTGATGTGCTGGCCAATGCACGTGAGGTCAAGGGAGTCGAGCCGGCAGAACGTCGTGAGGTCAGGAGATGAGAAAGTAAGCTTGGACACGTCGAGGTCTTTCGGATGGACTGTATAAGAACTTCCATCATCGGAAGACCTCGACGTCTATCCGGGCAGCGCCACGCCGTGTCCTGGAAACACTGATCCACACCCTCAATTACGAAGAGCCTCTGAAGGTGCAATCAGCTCTCCACACGAGAAGGAAGCGGGGCGGGCAGCAGTTCATGAACTGCTGCCCGCCCCGCTTCCTTCTCGTGTGGAGAGCTGATTGCACCTTCAGAGGCTCTTCGTAATTGAGGNCGATGACGCCACCATCGATGAAGACGACCCGGTCTGCTGCCTCACGGGCGAAGGAGATCTCGTGCGTCACAACGACCATCGTCAGGCCCGCGTCGGCAAGTGTCCGCATCGTCGACAGGACTTCGCCGACGAGCTCGGGGTCGAGCGCCGAGGTCGGCTCGTCGAAGAGAACCAGTGCCGGATCCATGGCCAGCGCACGGGCGATGGCCACCCGCTGCTGCTGGCCTCCTGAGAGCTGCTCCGGGTAAGCCTTCTCTCGTCCTGCCAGCCCGACGAGCTCGAGGAGCTCGGACGCCCGCTTGGCAGCGTCAGCATGCTTGCGACCGAGCACTCCGACCGGCCCTTCAGTGATGTTTTCCAGGACAGTCATGTGCGAGAACAGATTGAACTGCTGGAACACCATTCCGATGCGCGCCCGCCGTCTGGCCAGCTCTCGCGGCGGCAGCTGATGCAGGCGGCCGCGCTTGACGGTGTAGCCAACATCCTGTCCTTTGACAAGGACCCGGCCGCCATCAGGCTGCTCCAACAAATTGATGCAGCGCAGGAAGGTGGACTTTCCCGAGCCGGAGGGCCCGAGGATCACGACGGATTCCCCTTCTGCGATCTCAAGATCGATGCCTTTCAGCACGGTGGAATCGCCGAAGCTCTTCTGCACTCCGATCGCCTGCAGCACCGGCTCCGCCTGGGAGCGGTCACCCTTGGATTTCGTCTGCTCAGCCACGTTCTGTCGCCTCCTTCTGCTTCGTGAAGACGCGGGCCAGTCGGGTTCGGTAGCTTGTGCTGCCGGCCGGCTGATCGGACTTCCCGTAATGACGTTCGATGAAGTGCTGACCAACGTTGAGAATCGAGGTGACGAGGAGGTACCAGATACAGGCGACAATCAACAGCGGAATCGTCTCGAAGGTCCGATTGTAGATCGCCTGCGCGGAGTAGAGCAGGTCCGCCAGGGCGATAACGCTGACCAAAGCGGTGCTCTTGACCATCGAAATCACCTGATTGCCGGTCGGCGGAATGATGAACCGCATGGCCTGCGGCAGCACGATTCGGCGGAAGGCATGGAACGGCGCCATTCCGATCGCCGCAGCGGCTTCCCGCTGACCCCGCTTGACCGACATGAGTCCGCCGCGGATGATCTCGGCCATGAGGGCGGCCTCATTGAGACCCAGGCAGAGGATGGCAGCGAGGAATCCTGTCACGATCCGGTTCGTCGGAGCTTCTGCAAACGTCGGCCCGCCGAAGGGGACGCCGATAGCCAGCACTGGGAACAGAGCTGAGAGGTTGTAGAAGAAGATGAGCTGGATCAGCGTAGGGGTGCCGCGGAAGAACCAGATGTAGAAGGCCGCCAGCGGTTTGAGGACGGGATTGTCAGACATCCGGCACAGCGCGAGGATGACACCGAGGATGATGCCGATCATCATCGCGATGACTGTCAGCAGCAGCGTCATTCCCAGTCCGCGCATGATCGACTTCTCGAACAGATACGTCGCCACCACGTTCCAGCCGAAATTCGGCGTAGTGAAGAGAAGGTAGACGACCTGCCCGGCAAGAATCAGCGCGACCACAGCTCCGACGATCTGCCATGGGTGCTTCTTCTTATAGGCGTTGCTGATGTCCAGCTGCTGTGAGGTGTCTGTCATCATCACTCAGCCAGGTTGATGCCGGGAGTGTCGAGCTTGTTCGCATCGAGATCCCACTTGTCCATGATGGCGTCGTAAGTGCCGTTGGCATGGAGCTCTTCGAGACAGGCGAGGATCACTTCGCTCATTTCAGAGTCCTTCGGAACCATGATGCCTTGGTAGAGGTCACCGAAACCGTTCTTGTCCTCGGTGCCAACGAGCTCAAGCTGGCCGTCGGAATCGTTGACGAAGTATGTCAGCGGTGCCCGCGAAGAGAAGAAGGCATCGGCACGGCCGGACTGCACCGAGAGGATGGCACTGGGCTGATCCTTGTAGGACTGAACTTCGATCGCTTCCTCGCCGCCGTCCTCACAGGTGGTCGACTGCTCCTTGATAACAGCTTCAGCAGATCCACCCGCCTGAACCGCGATCTTCTTACCGCAGGTGGTGTCAAGACCGTCGATCTCTTGCGGATTGCCCGCCTGTACGGCGAAGACGACGTATTCCTGCACCCAGTCAATGAAGGTGGCCTGTTCCTGTCGCTCCGAAAAATCGCCGGTCGGTCCGATGCTGAGGTCGTAGCGGCCAGCTTCCATGCCGGTGAGCACGCTGGCCAGGCCATCGATGGTCTGGTGTTCAATGTCGACGCCGAGCATCTGGCCCATTGCTTCGGCGAGATCGGCACTGGCACCGGTCACGTTGTTCTCTCCATCGACGATCGTGTACGGAGGGAAGGACCCAGTGTTCACCGAGGTGATGGTTCCGGCGTCCTTGATCTCGTCAGGAAGCTGATCATGCAGCTCCTCGTTGAGCTCCTGCTCCTCGATCTCAGCGGCGTCTGCGCCTTTGGATTCGTCGCCCGAGGACTCGTCGACGGTGCAGCCAGCCAGCATGGCGAGGACGGCTCCCATGGCCGCAGCAGCCCAGATCGGCTTTGATGTGATCACAGATTTCATGGCGTTTGGTTGTCCTTACTCTTCGCTATCGTCGTCTCTGACAGGGGGCGGTGGTCAGCTATGTGGTTGTTCGGGATTGAAGGTCAGCGCGTACCGTCGATGGCCGAGGACCGGCAGCTTGTTCCGGCTGTCCTCCAACTGGCTTCGACTCAGCACAGCGGTTGCGAGATCGGTTTCCTGCGTGCACATCGCCATGGGCATGCCCAGCGGATCGACGATCCGAGAGCCGCCGATGCAGGCTGATCCTGATTCGCCCGAGGCGGCCACGAAAACCGTTGCGTCGAGGGCTCGTGCCGAGACCAATGTCGCCCACTGGAACTCCTTCGTGCGTCCTGCGGCCCAGGCCGCTGGCAGCGCAATGAGCTCAGCTCCGCGGTCAGCCAAGTCCCGTGCCTGCTCGGGGAAGCGGACGTCGTAGCACGTCATCACTCCGACGCTGAAGCCGCAGACATCAATGATCGGCGGCTGCTCCCATCCGGCGCGCACGTGCTCTGATTCGACGGCCGCGAAGGCGTCGTAGAGGTGCAGCTTCCGATAGATTCCGCGCACCTCACCACCGCGTATCGCCACCAGGGTGTTGAATGGCCGGGGCTCGTCGGATGTCTCATGCATGCCGAAGACCACCGTCACGTGCAGACCCTGGGTGAGTTCGAGCATCGCAGTCATGAAAGGGCCGTCAAGAGACTGGGCGGCTTCCCGAATCAGCTCCTTTCGATCGATGAACCGTGTCATGATCCCTTCGGGAAGCACGAGTAGGTCCATTCCCTGCTCCTCTGCCCTGCTGATCAGTGATTCTGCGGCACTGACATTGGCCTGCCAGTCCTCGACGACGGCGAACTGTCCGACGGCTGTTCGCAGTTCTGTGCGCGGCGCTTGGCTCATCGCATCTCTCCTTCCCCGCTCAGGTCCAGCGGAAACAGTTCATTCAGCGCTGGTTCATCAGAGATGAGACCCTGCAGCCTCATATGGCCTATGAAGTCGTGGAGCATCGTGCGGTTGGCATCGATGCCGATTCGATTCGGGTCTTGACAGCCGGTCGCGTCAAGAGCCTCGAATGCGGTGCTCAGCCATGGCGTCACATCGAGCAGCTTGCGATGACGAGCAGCAGCAATCTGCTCCGACTGCCGGAACATGCAGCCCAGCTCAGCGGGCAGCGTCGGTTCTGCAGTGAGCGCTTCTGCCCGGACTGCCAGCACGTGGATTCCGGGAACATAGCCGTGCTGACGCAGAAACGCCTGTTCTTCGCGCGTGACGTTGTCAAACAACAGCCGCATGCCGCTGTCCGGACGCTGGAAACCCGGGGGAAGGAAGGGCGTGAAAACGGCGTCGAGGCGCCCGCTGGTGAGCAGATCAACCATCGGCACATCGTTGGTCGTCACTGTCAGGTCGCTGCGCGGAACCACCCCGTCGAAGCGGTCGGTGATGGGATGCTCAGCTGTCAGCCTTCCGACTGTCCATTCGACGCTGGCCAGATCGACGCCGGCCTCGGTCAGCAGTGCCCGAGTCCAGGTGTTCCCGGAATCCGGCCAGCCCGTGACTCCGATCCTGGCACCGGCGAGATCGGTCGGTGACGCCGCAGCTGAAGACTGCGCAACGATGATGCAGCGATGCCGGAAGCCCCGCATGAGGAAGACAGGCAGCGCGATGACGGAGTCATCCCCGGCTGCCCGGCGGCGAACATAGCGGCTGAGCGAGGTCTCGCCGGCTGCGAAATCCGCGCTCGCCCACAGGTCCGGGGTGTGATCGAGCCGTGTAAGACTCACATTCCTGCCCGAGGGCGCGCTGACATCTCCCATCGCGATGGGGAAGACATGGTCCCACTGACGGGTACCGACCTTGAGTGGCTCTGACAACTGCTGACCTTTCGACGTGACGTGTCGTTAACAGTAAGTTCAGATCCACTCGGAAACAATAGATAATATTGTTTCTGAACTAATGAAAGGATCGGCTATGCCGCCCGACTCGACGGCGCTCAGTGCCGAGATGATCGCTTCGCGCACTCAGGAAGCCTCCGCCGCCGGCATCGCGGCAGCCGTAGCTCAGCTCATCCGCAGCGGGGAAGCGCCCACAGGCACTCAGCTGCCGAAAGTGCGCGACCTTGCGCAGATCCTGCATGTCAGCAGCGCAACGGTCTCCGCAGCCTGGAAAACCCTCCGGTCCCGCGGGTATGTCGAAGGCGTTGGCCGCCAGGGAGCCTGGATCTCATCAGCGGCGCCGATCGTCGGTCCGCGGCGCTTCGACCACATCTCCAGCTACTGGCCGGAAGGCACCGCCGACCTGACGTATGCGACACCCGACCAGACGCTACTGCCGGCTCTGCCGCGCGCTCTCGAGTTTGCAGTTGCTGAGGATCCTGCTCTGCACAGCTACTCCCGCCAGGCGATCACACCGGCGCTTGAGCGTGCCGCGGAGTCTGTTTGGCCGTTTCCCGCGCGTCACTGGCTGGCCGTCAGCGGTGGTTACGACGGCCTGCTCCTGCTCCTTCAGGGTCTGACCTCTCCGGGGGTGCGCGTCGCTGTCGCCGATCCCGCTTCACCGCGCACCCTCGACATTCTCGACCGGTGTGGCGTCCGTCCAGTGCCGGTGGCGACCGACGCAAACGGGCCGTTGCCGGACTCTGCTGACGAGGTGCTCTCTGCAGGAGCTCACATCTTTATCTACGAGCCGCGGTGCAGCTCGCTTCTAGGCGCGTCGATGACACATACCCGGCGCCAGGAGCTCGCCGAGATACTCAGCCGTCACGACACAACCATCATTGAAGACGACGGCTCCGGGGACATCTCGCAGCAGAAGCTGCTGAGTCTGGGAGAGCTGCTTCCCGACAAGACGGTCCTGATTCGCAGTTTCTCCAAATCGCATGGTCCCGACCTGCGCATCGGAATCATCGGAAGCTGCATCCCTCGGCCTGTCGAACTGGCCCGCGACACTCTCCATTACGGGGCCGGCTGGGTGAGCCGGATCCTGCAGGACACTCTTGCCTTCCTCCTCAGTGACGACGAGTCCATCGGCATGGTGGCGAAGGCTCGCGCTGAGTACGCGAGCAGGAGGTCCGCGCTGGCCGCTGCACTGGCGGGGCTCGACGTGACTCCACTGTCGCACGACGGTCTGGTGATGGCGGTTCCGGTCCGCGATGACGCAGGCGCCCAACTCGTGCTGGCCGCACATAGGTACGCAGTAGCCTCCTCAGAGCTGACGCGCATCAAAAGGCAGCAGCCATTCATCCGCATCACCGTCGGAAAGCTGCGCGGAGATCGGGTTGAGAACGCAGCCAAAGCTCTCGCCGTCGCCTCTCAGGCACCGAACCCACACATGCCCTAGGTGGAGTTCCCCGGTCGGTTGAGAACACGGCTTGAGGTCAAAGCAGACCCCTATCCGAGGTGCTTCGACTGATTGCCATCATCGACGATGGCGCGCACTTCAGCGCATGCGGACGCCGCCCTGCCACACCGCGCTGGTGTGCTGACGGATCCGCTCGGCCCCGCCCTCGCGCAGATCGGTGTCGAAGAGCACGAGGTCGGCCTTCTTGCCGGCGGCAAGCCGGCCGATCGCATCGTCTTCGAGCAGGCGGGCGGCGACCGAGGTGGCGGCGGCCAGCGCATCGGCTGCGCTCATGCCGTTGGCGATCATCAGCTCGATCTCCTCGAGGTTCTCCCCATGCGCGCCCACACCGGCGTCGGTGCCCATCGCGATCTGCACACCGGCCTCATACGCGGCCGCGATCGAGGCGGCGTGGGTTTCGGCCACCCGACGGGCCTTCTCGACGACTGCCGGCGGCATCGGCGCACCCGCCTCGGCGCGGGCGATGACCGAGATCGGCGCCTGCAGGGTCGGGACGAGGAAGGCGCCGGCCTCCAGCATCATGTCGATCGCCTCATCATCGAGGTAGATGCCGTGCTCGATCGAGCGCACACCGGCGCGCAGCGCGTTCTTGATGCCCTCGGTGCCCTGCGCATGCGCCATGACATAGGTGCCCTGGGCGCGGGCCTCGGCGACGATGACGGCGATCTCCTCTTCCGTGAACTGGGAATGCCGCGGGTCGTCCATCGGTGAGAGCACCCCGCCGGTCGAGCAGATCTTGATCTGATCGGCGCCCGCCCGCAGAATCTCACGCACCTTCTTGCGCACCGCCTCGGGCCCGTCGGCCACACCATTGGGCCGGCCGGGATGCTCGACATGCATCGGCGTCGAGCAGCCCGAGAGCATCCGGCCGTCACCGTGGCCGCCGGTCTGGGACATGATCGAGATCGCCAGACGCAGGTCAGGGCCGTTGATGAGGCCGGCGTCGAGCGCATGCCGGGTGCCGGCATCGGCGCCGCCTGCATCGCGGGCCGTGGTGACACCGGCGCGGAGGGTGCGCTGGAGGTGGTCGACGGACTTGTAGAACTGCAGCGAGAACGGTTCGGTGAACGAGGCGAGCGAGCCGGCCTCGGAGAAGCAGACGTGGACGTGGCAGTCGATGATGCCCGGGGTCAGCGTGTGCCCGGTCCCATCGATCACCTCGGTATCGGAAGGGACCTTCGCGCCCGAGGTGTCGGTGGCGGTGAGCGACTCGATGGCGCCATCGGCGATGAGCACGTCCTGCAGCTGCGGGAGGAAGGTCTCCCCGTCGAACACCCGCACCCCGCGCAGCAGCGTCTTCGCCTTCTCGGCCATGCCGAACCTCTCCTATCACCAGACGTCTATGTCATTGATGCTGTCACGGTATCGGCTGGGACAGACGGCGGCAATCTGGTTTCTCACCTGGTCGGAGAGGGTGCGGGCGGGAGCCCATGAATCAACTGGCACCCAATCTCAATCGGGCTCTAAATGTCATGACTTTTATTCTATTGACATTACTTCTTGCTGTGATTATGGTCACAGCATGGTGAGACCGAAACACCTAGAGATTCGCGACTGGATCGAATCCCGCATCAGCGACGGCACGTTTAGCGAGGGCGACCGACTGCCGACTGAGAAACAACTGATGGAGCAGTTCTCCGTCAGCAGAAACCCTGTGCAGCGTGCCATGGAGGGCATGGTGGAAGCTGGCCTCGTCATCCGCCAACGTGGACGCGGCACCACCGTCGCGTCGACTGGCTTACGGGCTAATCTCCTGCGCCACGTCGACACGACACTGCGGAGTGCACCTGTTGACACGGGAACACACGAAGTCGTCGATGTCGCAGTTGCAAGCAGCGAGTCATTCCCTTTGTCACGACGCGTTATGGAGCCCCAGACTCCAGCGGTGGAGCTGACCCGAATCAAGCGCTCCGGCACTGGGGAGGCGCTGGCTCTCGAACGCGCCGTGATCTCTCTGTCCTACGCGCCAGACGTCGTCGAGACCGATCTCGACGCCCTGGCCACCACTGCCTACTACAACGACCGTGGCCTACCGATTCACAAGATCGATTCCGAATTCCATGCCGTCCATCTCAACCGAGAGGATTCGGCCGCCATCGGCCTGACGGAAACGACCCCGGTCATCAAACAAGTCCGCCGTGTCTACTCGACACCCACTACGTGTATTGAAGCGGCGGAGTTCTTCTACCACCCACACAAACTGACTTTGGAGGTGTCTCAGATTGATTCACGCTGAGACGACACAGAATAGCCGTCGCGTCGCCGTCATCGGAGCCGGCGTCATCGGCACGATGACTGCCTGGCAACTGGCCAAACGCGGCCACCAAGTGACCGTTTTCGACCAGTTCAACACTCCCAATGACCGCGGCGCTTCAGCCGGCGAATCCCGGATCTTCCGGACACTCTACAAAGAGGGAACTGACTACCTGCCGATCCTTGCCTCTGTCCGGGAGTTCTGGGAGGAACTGCAGCACGAACAGCGGCCATTCCTCGAGATGTGCGGTGGTCTGACAATCGGCCACCCGGAACAACCCGACGTCGCACGCGTCATCGAATGCGGGGAAGTCGGCGGCCTTGACTTCGAGGTCATTGACGCTGCCGACATGGCACGCCGCTACCCCCAATACCGACTCGACGATGACGAGGTTGGGGTCTTTGACCCTGCTTCAGGCATCTTCCGACCCGAGTTGGCAGTCCTATCCGCACGCGACGAGAGCATCAAGTACGGCGCTCGTTATCGTCCTTACTCGCGCGTTCTCGGCATTAGGCCGCTGTCCAATGCGGTAGTGCTCGATAGTGCAGACGGTGCCGCAGAATTCGACAATGTCGTACTGGCCACGGGCCCCTGGTGCAATGAGCTCAGCGGACTCCCCCACTCGACCGTCGTTCCCCGACGCCTCGTTGCGCTCTGGTTTGCGGCCGCTGATGTCCCGTTGCACACGCCAACCAACATGCCGATCTCGATCCGGCGACATGCCGCGGGTGGCTTCTCGTGTTTCCCGGTCGTCGATGGTGTCGGGGTTAAGATCCTGCCCCACCATCTGCCGTGGGTGGACCTGGATACCGTTGATGAGCTGCCACGGTTCATTGAAACGGAGTTTGTGCGCTCTGCAGAATCTGCGGTTGCACGTCTTATGCCTGGACTCGAACCGACAGCGTTCCGCGTTTCGACATGGGCCGAGGGTTTCGCTGCTGATGACGCCCCCATCATCGGCACGAGTCCAGAAGACGGCCGTATCGTCTATGCCTTCGGTATGTCCGGCCAGGGATTCAAGTTCTCACCGATGGTCGGTTCGATCGCGGCAGACCTCGTCAGCGAGGGCCGCTCGCCCGACATGATCGACATTTTCGACGCCGCCCGCCTCGTGAACGACAGCGCACCGTCGAATGCTGCACACGCCGTTGGGAGCGCACCATGAACATCAGCACCATGATCATCATCGCCGTTTCGTCGCTGGTCGTCATCGGTATCGGCGCCTTCATCTCGTTTGCCGTGGGACGACGCCACCATTCGAATGACGACTGGATCGTCGGAGGCCGAAGCCTCCCCATCTATGTGGTCGCGTTTACCCAATATGCGACGGCTGTCGGTGGCGGCGTTCTCGTTGCCCATGTCGGCATTGCCTACGCATGGGGTTTCTCGATCTTCTGGTACGAAATCTTCGTCATCATCGGACTCCTTCTTGTCGCTCTCACTGCTGGCTGGCTGCGGCGCCGCAAGTTTGCAACCCTTCCTGAGGTGTTCGCCCGGTTGTACGGTGAGCACCGGCTCATGCTGACTGTGGTAGCTATTGCGGTGATCGTTGTCCCATTCGGTTGGCTAGCAACGCAGTTCGTATCGTTCGCCAATCTTTTCAATGCTGTCACTGGCGTAAATACAACGACACTTGTCATCGCGATGGCGATCATCAGCATGATCTTCGTGCTTCCAGGCGGATTGACGTCCGTAGCATGGTCTGACTTCTTCTTCGGCGTGTTCATGATCGGCGGTTCTCTAGTCGTCGCTGTCTATGCGGTCATAGCCGCCGGCGGTTGGGGAACGATCATGTCGACTATCCCCAGCGAGCTTTCTGAGTTCCCGGCAGCTATCACCGCTGCAGGCCCAGAAACGATCCTGCTGTGGTTCTTCGCAATCCTGCCTGGAACACTCACAAACCAGCTGTACTACCAGCGCATCTTCGCGGCCAGAAGCGTCAAAGAAGCCCGCACCGGCATCTATCTCAGCTGCGTCATGATCATCATCGCCGGAACTTATGCCCTCATTATGGGATTGGCGATCCTGAGCATGAATCCCAGCTTCGGCGTCGACGGACGCGAACAGGCAGCCGGGTGGTTCCTCACCGAGATTCCTGTGTGGCTGCTCGCCCTCTATGGAGCGTTCCTTATGGCAACGATCGTGTCGACAACTGGGTCGGCTCTGCAGTCCGTTGTCGTCAATCTCGTCTCCGATCTGCGTCGCACGTACGTAACACGCAAAGACACGGAAGCTGACCTCGTGAAGATCTCGCGGTGGACGACTGTCGCTGTGACGGTCGTGGCTGCCGGACTCACGATCGTCTATCCTCAAGCGCTCGGTTGGCTCATTCTCACCTACGCCTACTCAGCCTCGATTCTTGCCGTTCCGCTCCTGGTCGGTATGATGCTGGCATCACGGTGGCGGATTCAGCCAGTCGTCGCCTACGCGGCGATGATCATAGGCCTTATCACGTGTGCAACCGCTCACGCCATGGGTACGACCGTTCCCTACGCGGTCTTCGGGATCGTCGGCAGTTTGGTCGCGTATCTCATTGCTCTCGCCATCTGGCGACCGACTCAGATCGCCCCTGGAGCAGCCGATCCGACGCTGCTCCAGTCACGAGGGAAGGAGTAGACCAGATGCGGATCGCTGTTATCGGCGCAGGCGTCCTCGGTTTGTGCGCCGCATATCAACTCATGAAACACGGTGACGAAGTCGTGCTCATTGAGCGAGAGCGTCCCTGTGCCGGTGCCAGCGGCCGATCATTTGCGTGGATCAACGCAAATCACAAACAGCCGGAGCCCTACCACTGGCTCAACCGAGCGGGGATCGCGGAGCACGAGAGCCTGCAAGCTGCTCACCCAGAGTCGGAGCAGTGGTTTCACCAGACGGGATGTCTGCTCATTGACTACACCCACGCGGCACCGGAAACGTATGCCGGTCGGCTCAAAGAGGCCGAAGAGCTGAGTTATCCCGTCCGAAACGTCGCTGCTCAGGAGATCCGAGATCTAGAGCCGGGCATCAGTGGCGACTCGATTCCACAGAAGGCGCTGTTCTTCCCATCGGAGGGGCACCTCGACATTGAAACGCTGGCGAGCTTCCTACTCAGCGAGCTTGCTCGCCACGGCACACCAATCATTTCCGAGCACGTCGAGAGCTTGGAACTTTCGAACAATCGAGTCCGAGTCCACATGGCAGACTCCGTCCTTGAGACCGACAGAGTCATCATCGCAGCAGGCGAACAGTCGAGTCGTCTTGCAGCAACAGTAGGTGCGCGAATCGACATGGCAGACACTCGTCTGCCCTGCGAACGGACTCACAGCTTCCTTGGGATTACGGAGCCTGGAGTAGGCGGAGTTGAACGGGTCATTGTCTCCGACCGGATCAACGTGCGACCGCGTCATGACGGCTCCCTATTCGTGCAGATCCCGCGATCAGAGCACCGCACCGCAGAATACCCCTCATCGAGTCTCCTGAATGAAGTCGCCAGTGCGATGGAACAGGAACTCGAGATTCTAACCGGCAGGAGGATTCGCATCCATGACGTGGTCCTCAGCGCGCGCAGTCTGCCTGACGACGGCTTGACCGTGGCGGGGCCACTCGACCGAGAGAACCGAATATTCGCTCTTGTCACCCACAGCGGCATGACGCTCGGGCCGTTGCTCGGACGACTTGCAGCCGAGGAGATTCACGGAATCTCTCAGTCGATGCTCTCACCATTTCGTCCTGATCGCTTCGCTGGCTCAATGAAGCGCGTGGCGTCCGACGACTTCATCGGACGGCAGTGAGGCAAGCTTGTCTCAGAAGCACAGCAAAACAGCCCCTCACCGGCATCATGCCTGGTGAGGGGCTGTTTTCACAACGTGCGCGAGGGGGGATTTGAACCCCCACGATCTTGCGATCACTGGCACCTGAAGCCAGCGCGTCTACCAATTCCGCCACTCGCGCGAGCAACACCAGGAGACTCTAACACCACAGACGCGACAGTTCCAATCCGGCGACGTGCGTCACACCGGCCGGTCCCGCAGGACCGCACCCCGGCACCGCTCACCCCACAATGCGATCGACAAAATCCCAGGTCAGGCACTCAGGCGCGGGGCTCTGACGCCTTTCTGGGCAGATATACAGAGCCGACGGCATGTGATTGACAAGCGATCGCGTTAGCATGGAGTGTTGACAGCTCGCACGCTGAGCCCCTCAGCGTGCGCGCACGACCACAGACTGCACCACCAGCCGAGATGTCTCGGCAGCGCACCAGGAAGGAGGCACCGGATGGGCGTGCTCGACCGCTTCGAAAGACGCATCGAACGCGTCGTCAACGGCGCCTTCGCCAAGGCCTTCCGCTCGCAGGTCGAGCCCGTCGAACTCGCCGGCGCGCTGCGCAATGAATCCGACAACCGCGCCGCCGTCGTCTCCCGCGGCCGCACCCTGACGGCCAACAGCTACACGATCGAGCTCTCCACCTCCGACTACGAGCGGCTCGAGCCCATCCAGGCGGAGCTGCGCCGCGATCTGCGCCAGGTCGTCGGCGATCATGCCGTCGAGCAGGGCTACAGCTTCGTCGGCCCCATCAACGTCAGCTTCGAAAGCGCCGAAGACCTCGACACCGGCATCTACCGGGTGCGCTCGAACACCCTGCGCCCAGACGGCTCACCGGCCGCGCAGCCGCCCAACCGCGGCGGCTACGACCCCGAGAGCCGCGCCAATCCGATCGTCGCCGAGGAGTGGGAACAGCGCTCCGGCCACACCTCCTCGCGCCCCAATCCACAGGTGGCCCCCGCCGCCGGCTACTCTCCTGCTCCCGGCTATGGTGCCGCCCCGGCCCATTCCGGAGCTCCGGCCACCATGGGCCGCCCTCGAGGCGCCGCCCACCCCGGCGCGTCCGTCCAGTGCTACGCCGAGGTCGCCGGCCGCCGCTACCGGCTGGGTGAGGGCACGACCGTCTTCGGCCGCTCCTCCAACAGCGCCGACATCGTCCTCGACGACTCCGGCGTCTCCCGCCGCCACTTCGAGATCACTGTGCACGGCGGTCACGCCACTGCCACCGACCTCGGCTCGACCAACGGCACGCTGCTCGACGGCCGCCGCATCACCTCGGTTACGCTGACCGATGGAGCCCGGCTCACCGCCGGCGACACCGAGGTGCTCTTCCAGCACCGGGAAATGGGAGGCTGATGAGCGAGTTCACCGTTCTGGTGCTGCGGTTGGCATTCTTCGTACTGCTGTGGCTCTTCGTCTTCCTCATCGCCGGTGTCCTGCGCCAAGACCTCTTCGGTCCGCGCCGCAGCCGCAACCGCGCCGCCAAGCGCGGTCGCCGCGGCGGCTCCGCCCCCGCTCCTGCGCCGAGCCCGGCCCCGCAGCCGGCGGCCGCCAGCCACCCGCCGGCGGCCAGCCCGCCGCACTCACTCATCGTCACCTCCGGAGCCCTGCAGGGCATGGTCATCGCGCTCGGCACCGCGCCGATCACCATCGGCCGCTCCAGTGACAACACAGTCGTCCTCGAAGACGACTTCGCCTCAGGCCATCACGCCCGCTTCGTCTCCTCCGGCGGCCGCTGGTACATCGAGGACCTCGGATCCACCAACGGCACGTTCATCGGCGAACAGCGGCTCACGCGCCCTGTCGCCGTCTCACCGGGCACTCCGGTCACCGTCGGCCACACCACGATGGAGCTACGTTCGTGAGCAGTTCCCGTCCCATCATGCTGCGCTCGGCAGCCCGCTCCCACGTCGGCGCCGTGCGCAGGAACAACCAGGATTCCGGCTATGCCGGTCCGAACTTCCTGCTCATCGCCGACGGCATGGGCGGTCACGCCGGCGGCGACGTCGCCTCCGCGATCACCGTCGCCCGGCTGGCCGATCTCGACGCTGACGACCACGACCACGACGCCTCGGAAGCCCTGCGCACCGCGATCCTCGACGCCAATGAGCGCATCACCAACTCTGTAGCCGAGAAGCCGGAGCTGGCGGGCATGGGCACCACGGTCACTGCGGTGCTGTGCGCCGGCTCGAAGCTCGCGCTGGCCCACATCGGCGACTCGCGCGGCTATCTGCTGCGCGACGGCGAGCTCGACATCGCCACCCACGACCACACCTTCGTGCAGATGCTCGTCGACGAAGGCCGCATCACCGCCGAAGAGGCCGAACAACATCCGCAGCGCTCGGTCGTCATGCGGGTGCTCGGCGATGTCGGCGCGGCCCCGGAGCTCGATATGTCGATCCGCGAAGCCCGCATCGGCGACCGCTGGATGCTGTGCTCCGACGGGCTCACCGGCTTCGCCGACATCGACGAGATCAAGCACGCCCTGGCGACCATCGACGATCCCGGCGCCTGCTGTGAGCGGCTCATCGACATGGCCCTCGACGGCGGAGGAGCCGACAACATCACCGTCGTCATCGGCGATGTCGTCGAAGCCGACGACGAGGGGCTGAGCCGCGGCGGCGAGTCCGTCGGCTCGGTGCGCGACAATCCGCAGTTCGCCCTCCTCGGGCAGAAGGACACCCCTACCGAGCTCATCGACACCGGCCAGTTCGACACCATCGCCGTCGAAGACACCGACACCCACCCCCTCGACATCGTCGACCGGCCTGATGCCGGCGATCCCGCCGGGCCCGAGGCGGCGGGCGCCGCTACAGGTACCGGTGCCGCTGCTGCCGGCGCGGGTGCCGCAGCCGGAGCCGGCGCGGCGACCGCCTCGGGAGCGGGCGAGGGCACCCAGGCCGGGGCCGCCCGCGATGGCGCGACCCGGGAGATCGCCGCCGGCCAGGACTGGGGCGAGGAGGATGAGCATCCGCGCCGCCGGCCGGTGCTCGGCATCGTCATCACGATCGCGGTCCTCGGTGCGCTCGTGCTCGCGAGCATCGTCGGCTACTCCTTCATCCGCAGCCAGTACTACGTCGCCGCGGAGACCGGCAAGGTCGCCGTCTACCGCGGCATCGCCCAGAAGCTCGGGCCGCTCGAGCTCTCCGAACTCGATGAGACCACCGATGTGGCCGTCGACGACCTGTCGCCCTATTCGCAGCGGCGGATCGAGCAGACGATCCCGGCGAGCTCGCGCGCCGATGCCGACAAGCTCGTCGAGAACCTGCGCGAGGAAGCCGCGCAGAACAACGCTAAGCGCATCGCCGCCGAAGCCAGCGACAACTCCTCGGATCCGGCACCGCCGCCGGAGAGCGCCGCACCGGCCGGTGACGCGCCTGAGGACGGTGCGCCTGAGGACAGTCCAGCTGCGGACACAGGCGGGTGACGATGGCGTACGCACCTGATGCTCCCGCACCCTTTCCGGCAGGGATGACGTCCCAGCGGCACCGGAGCGCGCAGGCGCTGCGGATTTCGGAGCTGCTGCTCACCCTGCTGGCGATCGTCATCTCCGCCGGCGCCTATGCGCTCGTCGGGCTCGGCGCAGAGGACACCGTGCCGGCCAATGTCTACAAGTACGCCGGCTGGCTCGCCGGCCTCGCCCTCGTGCTGCACATCATCGTGTGGTGGCGGGCCCGCTACGCCGACCCGGTGCTCGTGCCGCTGGCGGTGCTGCTCAACGGCCTCGGCCTCGCCATGATCTACCGGATCGACGTCGCCAAAACCGCCGCGGGACGTGAGAGCAGCGCCGCGGTCTCACAGCTGATGTGGATGACCCTGGGTATCATCCTGTGCGCTGTCGTCGTCATCCTGCTGCGCGATCACCGGATGCTGCGCCGCTACACCTATCTCAGCGGCTTAGCCGCCATCGTGCTGCTCATGATGCCGCTGGTGCCCGGCCTCGGCAAGACGATCAACGGCGCCCGCATCTGGATCGGGGTCGGCGGCATGTCGTTCCAGCCCGGTGAGATCGCCAAGATCTGCCTGGCGGTCTTCTTCGCCGGCTACCTCGTGAGCTTCCGCGATCAGCTCGTGCTCGCCGGACCCAAGATCCTCGGCATGCAGTTCCCGCGGCCGCGCGATCTGGGCCCGATCATCATCGCCTGGATCGCCAGCGTCGGCATCCTCGTGCTGCAGCGCGACCTCGGCACCTCGCTGCTGTTCTTCGGACTGTTCGTCGCGGTGCTCTATGTGGGCACCGGCAAGAAGGCCTGGATCTTCCTGGGCCTGGGCATGTTCACCGCCGGGGCCTTCGTCGCCTCCCGGATCTTCAGCCACGTCCAGCAACGCCTCGACGGCTGGCTCGATGCGCTCAACCCGGACATGTACAACCGCAAGTTCGGCGGCTCCTACCAGCTGGTGCAGGGGCTGTTCGGCATGGCCAAGGGCGGACTCGGCGGCGCCGGGCTGGGCAACGGCCGCCCGCACATCGTCCCCTATGCCGAATCCGACTTCATCTACGCCTCCCTGGGCGAGGAGCTCGGACTGGTGGGCATGTTCGCGATCCTGCTGCTCTATGTGGTGCTGTTCGAACGCGGCATGAAGATCGCCCAGCAGCTGCGCGACGGCTTCGGCACCCTGCTGGCCGCCGGCCTGTCCTTCACCATCGCCCTGCAGTGCTTCATCGTCATCGGCGGTGTCACCCGCCTCATCCCGCTCACCGGCCTCACCACCCCGTTCCTCGCCTACGGCGGCTCCTCGCTCATCGCCAACTGGATCATCATCGGCCTCATGCTGCGGATGAGCGACAACTCCCGCCGCCCGGCCGAGGAGTTCCAGACCGGTGTGCTCACCATCCAGAAGCCCGCCGATGAGGACGAAGCCCACGAATCCGCTCTCGCCTCCACGCTCGGGCGGCTGCGCTCCAAGCGCCGCGTCCACCGACCCGACAGCGGACCGGCGACCCCGGAGAGCGGCTACGAGGTGTACGAGACCGGCGAGCGCATCGCCACCCCCGCCTCGGGCCCGGCCCCCGGCGCCCACACCTCGGGCCCGGCAGCCGACGACGCACCGACGACCAATCTGCAGCGCGGAGGTGACTGGCAGTGAAGAATCCGCTCAAGCACCTGGCAGTCGTCGGATTCGTGATGTTCGCGCTGCTGTTCGGTTCGACGAGCTATGTGCAGTACTTCGCTGCGCAGTCGCTCAACGACAATCCGCTCAACAACCGCACCCTGCTCGACGAACTCTCCCGCGACCGCGGCCCGATCCTCGTCGACGGCACCCCGATCGCCTACTCCGAGCCCGTCGACGACCCGTACAAGTTCCAGCGCAGATACGGTGCCGAGGGAATGCCGGCGGAGATGTACGCCAGCCTCACCGGCTACTTCTCCATCACCTCCGGCACCTCGGGCCTGGAGCGCAGCGAGAACGGCCTGCTCTCCGGCACCGACGACGCGCTGTTCTACGACAAGGTCTCCAATCTGCTCACCGGCCAGCAGCCGACCGGCGCCGCCGTCGAGCTCACCATCAACCCGAAGGCGCAGAAGGCCGCCTGGGACGGCCTGTCCGGGCAGCGCGGCGCGGCCGTGGCGCTCGATCCGAAGACCGGCAAGGTCCTCGCGATGGTCTCGACGCCGGGCTGGGACCCGAACTCGCTGGCCACCCACAACCGCGATGCCGCCCTCGATGCGTACAACTCACTCATCGACAACGACGCCAACCCGGCCTACAACCGGGCGATCGGCGGCAACCTCTACCCGCCGGGCTCGACGTTCAAGCTCGTGACGGCGGCCGCGGCACTCGAATCCGGTGAGTACACGAAGGACTCCAAGCTGCCGTCGCCGACCGTGCTCGACCTGCCGCAGACCTCGGCGACGATCCGCAACGCCGGCGGCGCATCCTGCGGCAACGGCAGCACCGCCAGCCTCGACCATGCGCTGACGAAATCGTGCAACACGACGTTCGCGCAGCTGGGCATGGACCTAGGTGCTGATGCGATGAACGAGCAGGCGAAGAAGTTCGGCTTCGGAGAGTCCTTCGACATGCCGCTGGGCGTCACCGCCTCGTCGTTCCCCTCCGACATCAACGAACCGCAGCTCGCTCAGTCGTCGCTCGGCCAGTACGAGGTGCGCTCGACGCCCATCCAGATGGCGATGGTCGCTTCGGCGATCGCCAACGGCGGCGAGCTCATGCAGCCCCAGCTCATCGCCCAGGTCCGCAATGCCCGCACCCTCGACCTCATCGAGCAGTCCCGGCCGCGAACCTTCTCCAAGCCGATCAGCAGCGACACCGCCGGTCAGCTCACCGACATGATGGTCCATGTCGTCGAAAGCGGCACCGGTACCGCGGCGCAGATCCCGGGTGTCGATGTCGCTGCCAAGACCGGCACGGCGCAGCACGCAAAGGGCAAGGCCCCGCATGCGTGGTTCGCCTCCTTCGCCCCCGCCGACGATCCCCAGGTCGCCGTCGCCGTCGTCGTCGAAAGCGGCGGCAATGCCGGCAACGAGGCCTCGGGCGGACGTGTGGCGGGCCCGATCGCAAAATCAGTCATGGAAGCGGTGATGGATTCATGAGGCCAGAACCAGGCACGCTGCTCGGCGGCCGGTACGAGCTCACCAGCCGGATCGCGGTCGGCGGCATGGGCGAGGTGTGGCGCGGCCGCGACACAGTGCTCGACCGTGAGGTCGCAGCGAAGATCATGAAGGACGAGTACCTCTCCGACCAGGGGTTCCTCGCCCGCTTCCGCGCTGAGGCGCGCTCGATGGGCGCCGTCTCCGATCCCGGCATCGCCGGCGTCTACGACTACGGTGAGGAGAACGGCTCGCCGTACCTCGTCATGGAGTTCGTGCCCGGTGAGTCGCTGGCGGCAGTGCTCGACCGCGGCCCGCTGAGCGAAGCCGATACGTTCTCGATCATCGCCCAGGCCGCGCAGGGCCTGCATGCCGCGCACATGTCCGGGGTCGTCCACCGCGACGTCAAGCCCGGCAATCTGCTCATCACCCCGGACTCGCGGGTCAAGATCACCGACTTCGGCATCGCCCGGGTCGCCGATCAGGCGCCGCTGACGAAGACCGGCCAGGTCATGGGCACCGCCCAGTACCTCGCGCCCGAACAGGCCACCGGCAAGGGCTCGACGCCCAAGTCCGATCTGTACTCGCTCGGCATCATCGCCTATGAGGCACTCGCCGGCACCCGCCCGTTCACCGGCGACTCGCAGGTCGAGATCGCGATCGCGCAGGTCAACCGCCAGCATCCGCCGCTGCCGGACACGGTCTCCGAACCGGTCCGCCGGCTCGTCGACTCGCTGCTGTCGAAGCAGCCGGAGAAGCGCCCGGCCTCCGGCGCCGCCCTCGCGACCGCGGCGCGGGCGCTCATGAACGGCGATGTGGCCGCAGCCGAGGCGGCGGTCCCGCAGATGCTGGCCGCTGGCGCTGCCGGTTCGGCCGCCTCCGAGGCGGTCACCCGGGTGTTCAACCAGCCCGCCGACACCGGCACCCGCGTGCTGCCAGCGACCGCCCAGACGCGTGCCTACCAGCCGGGCAATGACCCGAGCGCGAATGCGGTCGCTCCCTATGACCAGCAGCCCGGCCAGCTCGACCCGGAGCAGGATCCGGAGGAGGAGAAGAAATCGAAGGCCCCTGCGGTCGTCATCACGATCCTCGTGATCCTGCTGCTCGCCGGCCTCGGCTGGATCGCCTGGCTGTTCTTCGGCCCACAGGGCGAACAGCCCGACCCCACCCCGACCGCCACCGCGACGGAGACGGAGGAGGAAGAGGAGATCACCATCTCCCCCGATGACTACATCGGGCTGTCGGAGGACTCAGCGAAGGCGAACCTGGAGAAGCTGGGCCTCAAGGTCAAGTCCGCCAAGGTCGAAGCCGATGCGGCCGCCGGTACAGTGGTCGATGTCCGCGAGGGCAACAACGGCTACACTTTTGCCCCTGGTGACACTGTCACGATCGAGGTGTCGGAAGGACCGCAGCGCCAGGAGCCGACCCGCGCCCCGAAGCCGACGCAGGAACGTAAGCCGACCCGCGCCCCGGAGCCGACGCAGGAACCCGAACCTGAGCCCACCCAGCCGCCCGACGACGGCGGCGATGATGGCGGCGACGGCGGCGGTGACGGCGGCGGTGACGGGGGCGGAAACGGCAACGGCGGTGGCAACAACGGCGGTGGCAACAACGGCAGCGGACCGGGACAGAACTCCGGCCGCGGCGGAAACTGACAGACGAGAAGGAACAGCATGAGCGAACCGCGGATACTCTCCGGCCGATACGAAGTGCATCGGCTGCTGGGACGTGGCGGCATGGCCGAGGTCCATGAGGGCCTCGACACCCGCCTCGGCCGTCGTGTTGCCATCAAGCTGCTGCGCTCCGACCTCGCCCGCGACCCGTCGTTCCACGCCCGCCTCAAGCGCGAAGCGCAGGCGGCCGCCGGGCTCAACCACCCCGGCATCGTCGCCGTCTACGACTCCGGTGAGGAGGTCTTCTCCGAATCCGGCGGCTCGACCGTGCAGGTGCCCTTCATCGTCATGGAGTACGTCGAGGGCCAGACTCTGCGCGAGGTGATCTCCACGCACGGCAGCCTCACGATCCGCGAAGCCCTCGATGTCACCGCCGGCGTGCTCGGCCCGCTCGAGTACAGCCACCGCAACGGCATCGTCCACCGCGACATCAAGCCCGCCAACGTCATGCTCACCCCCGAGGGCGACATCAAGGTGATGGACTTCGGCATCGCCCGCGCCCTGGAGGACACCGGCAGCCTGACCCAGACCCAGTCGGTCGTCGGCACCGCCCAGTACCTCTCACCCGAGCAGGCGCGCGGCGAGATCGTCGACGCCCGCTCCGACCTGTACTCCACCGCCTGCCTGCTGTACGAACTCGTCGCCGGCCGGCCCCCGTTCCAGGGCGATTCGCAGCTCGCGGTCGCCTACCAGCACGTCGGCGAACGGCCGAAGGCTCCCTCGGAGTTCAACCCCGAGGTGCCGCCTGCTCTCGACCGGCTGCTCATGCACGCCCTGGAGAAGGACCGCGACATCCGCTACCAGGATGCCTTCACCTTCCGCGAGGACGTGCTCGCGGTGCGCGACGGCCGTCCCACCTCGCTGGATGCCGGTGATGAGGACGCCACCCAGGTGTTCAGCCCGCCGGCGGCGATTGCGGCCGGTCACGGCACCCCGCAACCGGCCTATGCCACCGAGCTGCCGACGCAGGCGATGCACACCGCGCCGTCGACGAACGCCGTCGCCACGGTTCCCGACAGCGACGACGATGCTGATGAGGAGCGCGACCGCAAGCGCAAGGCCTGGCTGTGGGTCGGGGCTGCGCTCGTCGCCGTCGTGCTCACCGGGCTCGGCCTGTGGCTGTACAACGCCACGAAGGAGAAGGAGCCGGTGACCTTCGCGCTCGCCGACCTGCGCGACCGCAGCGCCGACGACGCCGAAAGCTACCTCATCAGCCAGAACCTCGTCCCCGACCGCGAGTCCATCGCCGATGACGAGGTCAAGGAGGGCAATGTCGTCAAGACCGATCCCCCGGCCGGCTCGCAGGTGGCCCACGGCGACACCATCACCATCTACGTCTCCACCGGCCCGGATGTCGTCACCGTGCCCGATGTGGCCGGCGAGACTGAGTCGCTGGCCCGCCAGCGCATCAACGATGCCGACCTCAAGGCCGGTAACAACATCGACGAGAACTCCCCGGACGTCGAGGCCGGCACGGTCATCGAGACGCGCCCGAAGGCCGGCACCGAGGTCGACAAGGACTCCAACGTCGACCTGGTGCTCTCGACCGGACGGATCGATGTGCCCGATGTGCTCGGCAAGACCGAGCAGGAGGCCTGCGACGCGCTCAAGGGCGACGACTACCAGCTGGAGTGCGACGTCAAGGAAGAGGAGACCGCCGACCACGAAGAGGGCAAGGTCTTCAAGCAGAGCGCCGATGCCGGTGAGGAGGTCGAACAGCACGCCACCATCACCATCACGATCGCCAAGGCCCCGCCGGAGCCGACCCAGACCCCGACCCCGTCACCGCCACCGACCGACGACGATGACGATGGCGGCGGCCTCGAATGGCCGTGGCCGGACACCGATCTGCCTGACGGCTACGACCTCGGCGGCCTGGTCGACAAGGCCCAGCGGACCGTCCGCGAGCGCTTCGGCATCTGAGGCTGCTGCGAGGGCAGGTCAGCTGCGGGCCGAAAGCAGCGGGGCCCGGTCGCGGGCGGCCTGTGCCGCCTCAGGCATCCCGCAGGCGGCGAGGAAGTTGCCGATCATCTGGTACCCGCATTCGGTCAGTACCGATTCGGGATGGAACTGCACCCCGAACACCGGTGCGCTGCGGTGCTCGATGCCCATGATGACCCCGTCGGCGGTCTGCGCGGTGACCGTGAAGACGTCTGCGGGCAGGGTCTGGTCGACGATCGCCAAGGAGTGATATCGGGTGACCGTCAGGGGGCTCGGGCAGCCGGCGAACAGGCCGGTGCCGGTGTGGGTGATCTGCGAGGTCTTGCCGTGCATGAGCACCGGCGAATGCGACACCGTCGCACCGAAGACCTCGCCCATCGCCTGATGGCCCAAGCACACGCCGAGCACCGGCAGCCCGGCCTCAGCGCAGTGAGCGATGACCTGCGGGCAGACTCCCGCATCGGCTGGGGCTCCCGGCCCCGGGGAGATGAGCACCCCGTCGTAATCTGCCAGGGTGCCCGCCACCTCGGGCGCGGTGAGATCGTCGTTGCGGATCACCGTTGTCTGCGCGCCGAGCTCGCGGACGTAGCTCACGAGGGTGTAGACGAAGCTGTCGTAGTTGTCGATGACGAGGATGCGGGTCATCAGCCGCCCTGTCCGGGCTGTTCGACGCCGGGTTCGCCGCCCTCTCCGGGGTCGGCTGGGGCGTGGTCGCCCTCCTCCTCGATCGTCGCGTCGTTGAACGGCATGTACGGGGCGACGACGGGGAACACGAACTGCATGAGCAGATAGCAGGCCCCGGCGATGAGGCCGAGGGACAGAATGAGCTTGCTGAACCAGTTGCCGGGCAGGGCACGCCAGATGAGTTCGTACATCAGTCCGTCGCACCTCCTGCCTTCTCATACGCCGAGGAGTCCTTGATGGAATCCGGCGGGCCCTCGCTCACATGCCGCCAGTCGCTCAGCTCGAAGTAGCCGACGTAGCGCTCGCGGGCGGAGAACATCGGATTGCAGGCCGTGAGCGTCATGATCCGGTCCTTGCCCTTGTAGTCGGGCATGTCCGGCACGGGGGCGAGCACCTCGGTCTGGTCGGGGAGCACGATGTCGAAGTTGACGAAGGTGTAGGTGTAGAAACCGTCAGCGGTCTGCACGATCGCCTCGTCGCCGGGGCGGATCTCGGCGATGAGGTTGAGGGGCTTGCCGTAGGTCACGCGGTGGCCGGCCATCGCGAAGTTGCCGACGTCACCGGGCATCGCGGCGTTCGGGTAGCGGCCCAGACCCATCCGGTTGAGCACCGGTTCGAGCGAGACGCCCTCGGCGATCGTGCGGTAGTAGTCGTCGCCGAAGCGCGGAATGTACATGATGCCGAAGGCGGAGTTGATGTCCGCCGGCTCCCCGACATACGGGGTGTCCGGGTCTTCAGGCAGCTCATTGCGCGGATTGTCCCGCCACTCGGTGGTGAGCTCATTGGCGAGGTTGCGGTTGTCCTCATTGGCCTCGATGTCGGTCCACCACAGCTGCCAGACGACGAAGAGGATGAGCACGAGACCGGCGGTGATGCACAGCTCGCCGAAGGTCCGCACGCTTGCGCGCACCGGTCCGAGGGGTTCGCGCTCCGGCTTGGGCTTGTATGCGGTCTGCTTGCGCACCCGCTCGTCACCGAAGACGACGGTGTCGAAATCACCCTGCTGCTGGGCGGCCGGCATCGGCTGGGTCTGATTGGTGTCGTAGGCCTGCGGGCCGGAGCCGTAGGAGCTCTGGGGTCCGCTGCCGTATCCCGCTCCCGCAGCCGAGGCGCCGGCTGCGCGGCCGTAGCCGTGCTCCTGGTGCCGTGCGGCGGGTTTGATGACCGGCCGCTGGCCGGTCGGGGCGGATGGGCGCTGCGGACCGGTCTGCTGGTCTGCGCCGAATGTGCCGCCGGCAGGAAATGTGCGTTCTCCGGCCCCACCAGCGGTGCTGCCGGCGGCGCTGCCGGTTCCGCTGTCGCCGGTGCCGGCCTGCCGGGCAGCTGCAGCGCGCTCCTGCGCGATGCGCTCACGGCGCGACATCGGTTGGTCCACTACTGCTTCACCTTCGCTTGGGAGAGGTCGAACGTCGCCTCAGAGGCATCGAGGGTGACCGTTCCGGTCTCGAGTCTCCACCCTAATCCTAAGCGGTCGGCATACTGCTGATAGACCTGCACAGCTGAGGAGTCGCTGAGTGCCGCACGCAGCGCATCGGGGTCGCCGACCGCTTCGATGACATACGGCGGGGAGTACACCTGGGAGCTCACCCGCAGGGTGTTGCCCACGCACTTGACCGAGGTCGTCGCCACGACCCGGTGGCCCTGCACGGACATCCCCTCAGCACCGCCGGCCCACAGCGCGTTCATGACGCCTTCGAGGTCCTGCTGGTGGATGACGAGGTCGTTGACGGTGACATTGGGCAGGTTCATCGACTCTTTGGGCGCATCGTCGAGGGTGACGGTCACGCCTTCGCCGGTGAGCTCAGTCGCCTTGGCCTGCTCGGCCAGCGCATCGGCGAAGGCCTGTGCCTCATCGACCTCGGCCGATCCGGACTTGCTCTGCAGGTCCTTGATCGTGCGGCGCTGCTCGGAGACGCGGTCTTCGAGTTCGCGGCCGTGCTCGGAGCGCTGCTTGACGATATCGGGCAGGGTCGAGGCTTCGGTCCGCAGCCGGGTGCCGTCAGAGGTCTGGGCGGAGGTGGCCATGAGCATCCCGCAGATGATGAGCACAGCGAAGACCATCGGATGTCCGAAGAGTCGCTTCACTGTCCTGTGCTCCTTCTTCACACCAGTGCTCGGCTCACGCGCGCGTGCCCGTGTGCGCTGGTGCTTTCGCATTCACGGGGCCGCACCTTCATCGGATGCCCCGGGGGATGATCACTGAGGTCAAATGTACCCAGCGCAGCAGGCAGCGGCCACCTGACGGCCGGTCCTGTCGGCGCTTCGTGATGAACCGGTGATCTGCCGGCCGCTTCCTGTCCTCCTGCTGCCGGTGCTCGCGGCCGTCTGGTCCCGATGCAGCCGGCGATGTCCGTGCCGGCGGGTTGACTGTGTCATGGACCCGGACGTGCAGCACACACGCCGCCGGGCCGGGATCCCGCCCACGATCGTCGATAATGGAGAGGTGACGTCCATGCCCGCAGCCTCACCGGCCGATACTCCTGCCCTGCGCAAAGCCCGGGGCGCCTATTTCACGCCGGCCGCGATCACCGAGTTCATCGCCTCCTGGGCGGTGCGCTCCGCTGCTGACCGGGTGCTCGAACCCTCTGCCGGGGACGCCGCCTTCCTCATCGCCGCCCTGCACCGCCTGCAGACTCTCGCCCCAGACCAGCCGACAGGCGAGCCGGCGCCCCAGGCACCGACCGTCCACGGCGTCGAGATCCACCCGGAGAGCGCCGAGCTGGCCCGCGCCCGCGTCGCCGCTGCCGGTGGCCGGGCCGAGGTGCACACAAGCGACTTCTTCCGCCTCCTGCCCACCGGCGACTACGACACCGTCATCGGCAATCCGCCCTTCATCCGCTACCAGGGCTTCACCGGCGAGAACCGCGCCCGCGCCCGCGAGGCGGCCCTGCGCGGCGGGGTCGCGCTGTCCGGGCTGGCCTCCAGCTGGGCGGCCTTCACCGTCCACGCAGCCCTGTTCCTGCGTCCCGGCGGCCGGCTCGGCCTTGTGCTGCCGGCCGAGCTGCTGACCGTCAACTACGCCGCCCCGGTGCGCACCTTCCTGTTCGAGCACTTCCGCAGCGTCGAACTCGTCCTCTTCGAAGAGCAGGTGTTCCCCGGTGCCGAGACCGAGGTGGTGCTCCTGCTCGCCGACGGCTATCAGGAGGGCCCGAGCGCCCACGCCACGATCCGGCAGGCGAAGAACCCGGCCGACCTGGCGACCTTGGCTCCCGGCCAGCACTGGACCCCGGCGAACCCGGCCGCCAAATGGATCGACAGCCTCGTGAGCCCCGCCGCCACCGAGGCGGTGCGCACCCAGCTGGCCACCGGCCGGTTCTGCGAGCTGGAGACCTGGGGCGACACCACGCTCGGCACGGTGACCGGCAACAACAAGTACTTCACCCTCTCGGCCGCCCGCGCTGCCGAACTCGGTCTCAACCGCCGCGACCTCAGACGAGTCTCACCACCGGGCAGCGCCCATCTGCGAGGGCTCACCCTCTCGCCTGCCCTCATGCGCCGGCTCACCGCTGAGGGCAAATCGACGCAGCTGTTCCATCCGCGCGAACCGCTCTCGGCCGCCGCTGCTGCCTATATCGAGGCCGGCGAGCGCACCGGAGTCGATGAGGCCTATAAGTGCCGCGTGCGCCGCACCTGGTACTCCGTGCCGCTGCTGGAACCGGCCGATCTGCTGCTCACCTGCATGAACGCCGACACTCCGCGCCTGACGACCAACAGCGCACGCGCCCACCACCTCAACTCCGTCCACGGCGTCTACCTGCGTGCGGAACACCGCGAGCTCGGCTGCGAGCTGCTGCCGCTGGCCAGCCTCAACACCGTCACGATGCTGCACGCTGAGCTCGTCGGACGCAGCTACGGCGGCGGGATCCTCAAACTCGAACCGCGGGAGGCCGACCGCTGGGCGGTGCCCTCCCCTGAGCTCGTGGCCTCCGCCGCCGAGGCGCTGCGCACCATCCGGCCGAAGGTCGCCCGGCTGCTGGCCGCCGGCCACCGGACCGAGGCCACCGCACTCGTCGATGAGGCGCTGCTGCTGAAGACCGGCCACCTCACCCCGGCTGAGCTGGAGCAGGTGCGCACCGCCCGCGAGGCGATGGTCTCCCGGCGTACGATCAGGGGGTCCAGTGGCCGCTGAGACGAGTGCCAAGGAGCGGGCATGGCGGCTCTTCGACCGGATCGTCGCAGCGGCCGCACCAGAAGGTGAGCACGCCGATCCGTGGACGACGACCGCTGACGGGCGGCTGCGCTTCCGCCCGGATGTCGACACTCTTGAACGGCTGCTCGGCGTGCCGCTGCTGCTGCGGGCCGGCAGCCAGACCGGGGTGCCGGCACTGGCTCTCGATGTGTGGCTGTCCTATGAGCTGCGCCGTGCCGGTTTCGACCCGGATGCCGTCTGGCCGCGGCCCACTCATCCGCGGATCCTGCCGACCCCGATCGCCAAGCTGCTCTCCGGTCTGCCGGCAGCTGAGCGCGCGAGCCTGACCGCCCGACTGGAACAGCGGACCGCCATCCCTGGTGCCACGGCGGCCAGCGCGAACATCTTGGGCAAGCACTATCTCAAGCAGGTCGATGTCATGATGACCGACTGGGCGACCGGACCGGAGCTGCTCATCTCGACGAAGCGGATGGACTCCTCCTACGGCAAGAACGCCGCCAACCGGGTCGAGGAGTCCTATGGGGATGCGAAGAATCTGCGGCTGCGCCATCCGCTGGCCGCGCTCGGCTTCGTCCTGGGGCTGCGCTCCGACATCCTCGACACCGCCCCGGCGACAGCCGAATGGCTCTTCGATCTCGTCGGCAAGCTCGGGCAGGAAGACGATGCCTACCATGCCACCAGCATCATCGTCTTCGACTATGAGGACCCGAGGGCCAGCGGCACCCTGTTCGACGATGCAGCGCAGATGTCACCGGAAGGCGATCTCGATGCGATCATCGACCGGCTGCCGGCCGTCACCGTCCGAGATGATGTGGTCGCCGATCGGCTCTCACCCGACCGGTTCCTCACCGTCATGGTCAACCGCGTGCTCGACGCCACCCCGGTGTCCTTCCACCCCGAGGCCAGGCGCCGGCGCCGCGCGGCCCGCGCCGCTGCCGGACGCCTCGGCTCCGTCATCACCGATGACGGGCAGATCCTCTGATTCCAGCCGGCGAGCCACAGCTGTTTCTGCAGCGATGTGCACTGCGTTCGTCCTCGAGTAGACTTTGGGTGTTGTCCAAGCCCCACATGCACTCAGGGACAGCAGCACCGGCCCCGAACACGGGATCGACCTGTCCACCGGAGGAGAAACGTGTCCAAGTCGAGCCGTAACCGCAAAGCGCACCGCACCTCGCGCCATACGGAGAGCCCCAAGGCCGCTGAATCGACCGCCGAGGAGACTCTGAACGACGAGATCCTCGACACCGACGCCGACGCGGCAGCTGACACGAAGGACGGCGAGACGAAGTCCGATTCCACGAAGTCCGGCTCCGCCGCCGCGAAGAAGGACGCTGAGAAGAAGGACACCGCTGCCGATTCCAAGAAGTCCGCCAAGGGCAAGGCCGCGGACGCCGCTGACGATGATGAGAAGTCGTCGAAGTCGCAGAAGTCCTCGAAGGCCTCTGCCCGTTCCGGCAATCCCGCCAAGCGCGGAGCCACCCGCACGAGCCGCACCTCCCGCACCTCCCGGTCGTCCGGCCGCACCACCAGCTCCTATGACGGCTCCACCTCGGCGGTGGTGAAGCCGAACGCCCGCTGGTTCGTCCCCGTCATGGTCGGGATCCTGCTGCTCGGCCTGACCTGGCTCGTCGTCTTCTACCTATCCCAGGGTGCGTGGCCCGTGGAGGCGTGGGGCAACTGGAACCTCATCGCCGGCTTCTCGATCCTCGTGGCAGGGCTGCTGATGTCGACCCGATGGCGCTAGGGGAATGGCAAAACCTGCCGGATACTTCCGCCTCCTAGCACACCACCCACTGCCCATTCGCCTGGCGGCGCTCTACGTCGGGCTGTTCCTCTACGGCTTCTCCGCCGGGCTCATGCTCCGCTCGACCCTGGGCAATATGCCCTGGGACGTCCTGCATGAGGGCCTGTCGAAGCTCACCGGCATCTCGATCGGTCTGACCGCCGTCATCCTGTCCTTCATCATCCTGCTGCTGTGGATTCCGCTGCGGCAGCGGCCGGGACTCGGCACCCTGTCCAATGCGCTGCTCGTGGGCCTGTTCATCGACCTGACCCTGTTCATGGTGCCCGAGCCCGAGGCGCTGTGGGTGCGCATCGTCTTCGTCGTGCTGGCGATCCTCATCAACGCCATCGCCACGGTTCTCTACATCATCCCGAACTTCGGGCCGGGTCCCCGCGATGGCCTCATGACCGGCCTCGTCCTCAAGACCGGCGGCTCGGTGACCGTCGTGCGCGCCTCGATCGAGATCGCGGTCATGCTGGTGGGCTGGCTGCTCGGCGGCACCCTCTTCATCGCCACGATCCTCTTCGCATTCCTCATCGGGCCGGTCACCCACCTCATCCTCAATCTGGCGATCAAGATCTTCGGCCCCGGCGACCCGATGGTCTCCGAGGACACCTGAGCCGGACACGCACACCCGCGGCCCACCTCGGCTGCGGCGTCAGACGCTGATGGGGATGAGCATCATCGCTGCGAACCCGGCGGCCGTGATGAGCGCAGCCGTGCTCAGCATGGCGAGCGTGCGCACGCGGGCCGAGGTGAAGAAGTGCACGCAGCCGAGGATGAACCCAGTGACGAAGCCGCCCAGGTGCGCCTGCCAGGAGATGTTCGGCAGCAGCCAGATGATCGCGATGTTGATGGCGACGAAGGCGAGCATCCCGGTGAGGTTGCGATCGAGCCGGCGGGTGGGTGTGGCGATGAACCCCACGAGCCCGAACAGCGCCCCGGAGGCGCCGATGTGTCCCGTCAGCACCGCCTGCGGGCTGCCGTCGGCGACCGCGATGACGAAGACGGCCAATGATCCGCCCCAGGCGCTGAGCAGATAGAGCAGCGCGAACCAGCCGGAGCCGAGGTATCGCTCGAGGAAGGTGCCGAAGACGAGCAGCCCGATCATGTTGAACAGCACGTGCATGCTGCCGGCGTGGATGAAGGCCGTCGTCAGCGCGGTGTACGGTTCGGCTGCGGCCCAGTAGGCGGCGAAGCCGAAGCGCTGTGCGATCCAGTCGCCTGTCAGCAGCTGCAGCAGCCACACGATCACGCAGGCGCCGATGAGCGTGAAGGTGACCGGGGTCTCGGCGAAGCTCCACGGGGAGCGGCGACCGGCAGGCGCACCCGGCCGGGGCCTCGGCGGCGGAGGCGCACCCGCAGACCCGTCACCGGGCACGGCGTCGGACCCGTCACCGGGCATGCGGCCGGGCGGAATGTCCTCAGGCGGTTCGGGCGGCGGAGCTGACATGCCCTCATCCTATGAGCTCGCCACTGTGCCGAGCTGCGCGCTCCCCCGCACATGCAGCGGCCCCCGACTGCACGGCAGTCGGGGGCCGTTGGATGAGAACCGGATCAGCTCAGCTGCGCGTCAGCTCAGCGGATCTCGACGGATTCGATGACGACCGGCTCGAGCGGGCGGTCAGCCTGGCCGGTGGGCACAGCCTCGATCGCATCGACGACCTTCTGCGACTCGGGGTCGGTGACCTCACCGAAGATCGTGTGCTTGCCGTTGAGCCACGGGGTCTCCACGGTCGAGATGAAGAACTGCGAGCCGTTGGTGCCGCGGCCCATCTGCTTGCCGGCATTCGCCATGGCCAGCAGATAGGGCTTGTTGAACTGCAGTTCCGGGTGGATCTCGTCGTCGAAGACGTAGCCGGGGCCGCCGGTGCCGGTACCCAGCGGACAGCCGCCCTGGATCATGAACTGCTTGATGATGCGGTGGAAGCCGAGTCCATCGTAGAACGGACGGGTGACCTGCTGGCCGGTCTGCGGGTCGGTGAACTCGCGGGTTCCCTGCGCGAGCTCGACGAAGTTCGCCACCGTCTTCGGAGCGTGGTTGCCGAAGAGATCGATGACGATGTCGCCCTTGTTCGTGTGCAGGACTGCCTGCTGCGTTGCGATACTCATACCCGTCATTCTGTCACGAACGCACCCCGGCTCCCACCGCCTCGGGCGCGGCTCACGGCATTCTCAGTGCATCCGGTGCCGCAGGCTCGAATGCTGAGCGAATTGTCAGCCGCTGGACCTCCGCCCGGGTGCAGAACCGGTGAGCCGACCCTCTAGACTGGGGTAACGTTGAGATAACAGAATGAATCCACCGATTCCGGAGGGTGAGATGTTCAAGAAGAAGACCCAACCCACGTCCCAGCGCCTCCTCGCAGAGGTCAGCGATGTCGCCGCTGCAGTCGGGGATGCGGTGCGTGCAGGCTCTGCACAGGCCATCGAAGCCTCCGGACCGGCGCTCGAGAGGGCCAATGCCTATGTCGGCGACGGTGCGGCGAAGAATGCGCCGAAGCTGCGTCGAGTGTCGAAGAAGCTCAAGGAGGCTGCTGACCAAGTGCGACCCGATGTGAACCATTTCGAGAAGGATCTCCGCCCCCGCCTGGAGAAGCTGAGCAAGGACGGCCGCAAGCAGTTCGGCGTCGTCGCTGATCAGGTGGCCGACCAGTTCGATTCGCTCAGCGCCGACAGCCGTGAGCGTCTCGCGACTGCCAAGAAGCGCGTGGCCGATGACTGGGCCCCTGAGGCCACCGGACGTGCAGGTGCACTGGCTGCCGGTGCCGCCGGAGCCCTCGCCTCGGCGCAGACCCCCAAGGCCATCGAGGAGATCGCCACCAAGCTGACCGGCGACAAGAAGGCTGTGAAGAAGGCCAAGAAGGCTCTGAAGAAGGCCGGCAAGGACATCGAGAAGCGGACCGCGCAGTCGGGCATGGGCACCGGCACCAAGGTGTTCCTGTGGATGCTCGTGCTCGTCGGCCTGGCCGGTGTTGCCTACTTCGTGTGGCGCAAGGCGCAGCCGGTCGACGATCCCTGGTCGACGCCGCTGGAGGGCAACCGCCCCGCCGATGCCCGTCCGGTCGGCTCCACCCCGGCGTCCCGCCAGACCGCGGTGACCGAGGTGTCCGAGGCCCCGGTCCCGGCCGCCAAGGCTGAGGAGATCGACGCTGAGGAAGACGCCGAGGAGAAGACGGCGGAAGAGGGCGTCGACGAGTTCGGCAACCCGCGTGCCAAGGATCCCCGCAACTTCTGATCGCCGCGCGATGAGCGCCCCGTTCCCGAGGTGAGCCTCGGGTGAGGACACCAGCTCCCCTGCTCATGATGAGCAGGGGAGCTGCGCTGTCTCCGGCTGCTGCTGCATGCTCGACGGGTTACGCTGAGCACGAGTGCCGCAGCCGTCGGGCGCTGCCGGCCTCACGGTGAGCAGATCATCCCAGCAGAGAGACCGCGTATGTCCGAAACCGCTTCTGGCCTCCACCCTCCGTCCCAGACGAACGACACCGGCCCGCGGGTGCTCGGTGAGCCGCACGATGCCTCCACTGCCGAGGCGGTGGTCCTGCGCCGCCTGCGCGAGCAGCTGCCGGAGGAGGTCACGGTCATCTGCGGGCAGCGGATCACCACCGCAGACCTCGACGTCGAGATCGACATGCTCATCCTGTGGCCAGGCCTGGGCATCGTCGTCCTCGAGGTCAAAGGCGGGCAGGTGTCGATGCGCGAAGGCCAGTGGTACACCGCCGGCCGGCACGGGTCTGCCCAGCTGCAGGTGTCCCCGCTGGAGCAGGCGATGCGTGCCAAGCACGCGCTGCGCCGGTGGCTGCGCAACCGGCTGAGCACCGGTGCAGGACGGATGGTGCAGATGGCCAGCCTGCCGTTCAGCAGCCTGCGGGACTGGACGAGTGTGCCCGATGCCCCACGCGATCTGCTCATCGACGGGCAGGATCTCGGCAGCATCGGCGCGCGCATCGAAGCCGCTCTGCGCACCTACTACAGCGAGACCGCGCCGCTGTCAGGCCAGCAGCTGGAACTGCTGACCCGCCAGCTGCGCCAGACCCATCAGGCTGCTGAAACCTCCCGGCTGCGCGCGGCTGAACTCGACAGCCGCTCGAATGCGCTGACAGCCGAACAGGAGCGGATCCTATCGGTGCTGCGCTACCAGACGCGAGCTGAGCTCAGCGGTGGCCCCGGCTCGGGCAAGACGCACCTGGCGCTGCTCAAGGCTCGCCAGCTCACACGGGAGGGGCTGCGCGTGGCGGTGATGTGCTATTCGCGTGGGCTGGCCCGGTTCATGCAGCTGACGATCGCCCAGTGGGGGCCGGACGAGCGCCCGGCATATGTGGGCCTGTTCCATGACCTGCCGCTGCAGTGGGGCGCGCAGCCGGGTGCCGATGACGACTCGCACTACTGGGAGGTCGCACTGCCCCAGCGGCTGCGCGAACTCGCCGGTGAGCGTGATCCTGCCGACCTGTTCGATGCGATCATCGTCGACGAGGGCCAGGACTTCTCTGACATCTGGTGGCAGGCCGTCGAGTCGTGCCTGCGCGCACCGGCGACCGGCATCCTCTACGCATTCACCGACGAACATCAGCGGATCTTCGACCGGGACGGCGCAGCACCGATCACCATGAACCCGTTCTATCTGGGTGAGAATCTGCGCAACGCCGACACGATCGTCGAGTCGATCGCCGGGCTCGCCTCCGAACCCCAGATCGTGCGGCTACACGGCGGTGAGCGCGTCGAATTCGTCGACGTGCCCACTGCTGCCGCGCTCGAGACCGCCGACGATGTTCTCGCCCGGATCGCCGACTCGGGGGACTGGGAGCTGAACCAGATCGCACTGCTGACGACCGGTCCGAGGCATCCGGTGCAGCGCGAGATCGTCGAGACCGAGGGCTTCGCCGCCTACTGGGATGCGTTCTTCGCCGGCACGGACGCCCTCTACGATCACGTGCTCGGCTTCAAGGGCCTCGACCGCGAGGTCGTCGTGCTGTGCGCCAACGGTTTCCGCGACCCGCAGCGGGCCCGGGAGATGATGTACGTCGGAATGTCCCGTGCCCGGTTCAAGCTCGTCGTCGTCGGCGATATGGCCGAGTTGGCGGAACTCACCAGCGGTGATGTCGATGCCGCTGCCCACCCGGCGACCGAGACGCGCAACCAGACCGCCGATTCTACCTCCTCCCCCGCTGGCGGGCCCGCACCCGAGGTGGCGGTCGCAGCGTCTCGGGCAGCTGAGGCGGTGCTGCCGGCCGCAGCCGGTTGGTACATCGCAGCCGACAACCCAGCATTGGCCAGCAGTCACCGGGCCGCGACCGGGCGGGCGCACGCCTACGCGGAGGCGTTCTATTCCGGCGCCGAGGTCGATGTGCGCCTCGTGCGCACGCGCCTGGAGGCTGTGTTCGGCACCGTCGGTGCTGACGTCGAGGTGCGCCCGCCGTTCACCATCGACTACGGCAGCAACATCAGCATCGGCGAGCGCACGTACATCGGCGCGCAGCTGACCGCCCTCGACGTCGCACCGATCACCATCGGCGCCGACTGCCAGATCGGCCCGAACGTCCAGCTGCTCACCCCGATCCATCCGCTGGATCCCGGCACGCGGCGGACCGGGCGCGAATCAGCTGAGCCGATCGCGATCGGCGACAACGTGTGGCTCGGCGGCGGAGTGACCATCTGCCCGGGCGTGACGATCGGCAATGATGCCGTGATCGGCGCCGGTGCCGTCGTCACTGAGGATGTCCCCGCCGGTGCACTCGCAGCCGGGGTTCCAGCGAGGGTCATCCGGCAGCTCGGCTGACAGATCGCTCTGCTTCAGCCCAGGCGGGCTGCCGCCGCTGGGTCAGCGCCGGGGCCGCCTCAGGCTGCAGTGCAGACCGGGTCAGCACGCTGCAGCGGCAGCGCACTCCGGCTCCGAGAGCTTGCCGTCGCGCATCGTGGCCACGACATCGGTCTTCGGCAGGAACTCAGTGTCATGGGTGACGATGACGGTGGCGACGTTGAACTCCTTCGTCACCTGACACAGCAGGTCCATAATCGCCTCCGAACGGTCGTGGTCGAGAGCAGCGGTCGGCTCATCGACGAGCAGCACGCTCGGGTCGCCCATGAGCGCGCGGGCGATGTTGACGCGCTGCCGTTGACCGCCGGAGAGCTGGTGGAGCCGGCGCCTGGCGGCATCGGCTAATCCGACGCGCTCGAGCAGTTCCTGAGCGCGTGTGCGGGTGTCGTCTCCGCCGCCCTTGACCCGCAGCTTGTCGGTGATGATGAGCTGCTCAACAGCAGTCAGCGACTCCAGCAGATTCGGCTGCTGGAAGACGATGCCGATCTTCTCTCGGCGCAGCCGGCTGCGCTCGGACTCCTTGAGGCGACCGACGTCGGTGCCGTCGATGCGCACCACACCGGAGGTCGGTTTCACCAGTGTCGAACCGACAGCCAGCAGGCTCGACTTGCCCGAACCGGACGGGCCGACGATCGCGGTGACGGTGCCCGGAATCAGGGTCAGGCTCACGTCATGGAGCGCGGTGACCGTGCCGGTGCCGTCCGGATAGGTCAGGGTGATGCGCTCCAGCTCCAGCGCAGGGGCGCTGCCGGCGGTGGTGGTCTGGGTGTTCGTGGTCTGCAGGATGGTGGTCATCAGTTTCCTCCCAGTGCGAGAAGCGGGTCGACGCGGGTGACGCGGCGAACGGCGAAGGCAGCGGAGATGAGGCCGATGCCGATGACGCCTGCCATCGGCAGCAGCGTGGTCGCCGGGCTGACGGTGAACGGGGCGACCGAGGACAGGCCCAGGCCCGCGCCGATGCCGATGACGCCGCCGGCGATGATGCCGATGCCGAGCACGATGAGCGCCTGGCCGAGCGCATCGCCGAGCACATAGCGGGTGGAGCCGCCGAGTGCCTTGACGACGGCGATCTCACGGGTCCGCTGGATCGTCCACACGCTCAGGAACGCGGCGACGACGAGCGCGGAGATGCCGTAGAGGAACGCCTGGATGAGGGTCAGTGAGCCGTTCTCGGAACTGTAGGAGGCGAGCGCAGCGAAGCTCTGCTTCGGGGTCATCGACACGGTGCCGGCGGCCTCGTCTGCTGCCGCGGCCGAGGCGTCGGTCCCGTCGGCGAGCACGACGGTGCCGGCCACCTCGGGGTCGGAGATATGGGTGATCGCCTTCCAGGTGCCCAGGTCGATCCAGGCGACCGGAGTGTGGGAATACCACTCATCGGGCATGGTGCCGGCGACCTCGAGCTCGGTGCCGCCGAAGGTGACGATGTCACCGGTCTTAGCTGACAGCTCGGTGGCGAGCTCCTCGCTCAGCACGATGGTCTCTGCGCGCAGCGCATCAGGTGCGATGCCCGAGCCCGGTTCGGCGGCGAAGCCGGCGGCCTGGCTGGGGGTGTCGAGTTCCAGGCGGGACTGCACGATGCCCAGCGGTTCGGCACCGGAGACACCAGCCGTCGACTGCCAGGCGTCGACCTGATCGGTGGTGACGCGGGACTGGGTGTAGGACGGGTCGTCGACCTCCTCATCCTCACTGCCCGAGCCGAAGGCCACCATCGAGGCCGGCAGATCGGCGATCGCCGAGGTGGACTGGCGGGCCAGACCGGCGGTGAGCCCGGAGAGCATGATGAGCAGCACACTGATGAGCGCGACGACTGCGGCCATGAGGGCGAAGCGGCCCTTGGCGAACTTGATCTCACGAAATGCTAGGAACATATCTCCACGATCTCGCGCATGTGCCGCGCGCACATCGGACGCGAGGTGGGATCTGCCCTCAACCATTCAGTTGATGCCGCCGCTGCGGGTGCCGGGCTACTGTTGACACATGCCCGAGCCTGAGAGTCCAGTGCCGCTGGTGATGCGCACCATGCGCGTGACCCTGCACCTCGGGTTCGCCCTCCTCTTGGGTATCGGCATCATCCGCGCGCTGACCGAGATCGGGCTGCACGGCATCGGCTGGATCGTCCTGGTGCTCTCCGTCGTCCTGACCGGGACCTACGTCTACGGCACGGTGCGCGAGAAGCACCACAGCGAACACGTCGGCGTCGACGGCCGGCTCGCCGGGCTGCCGCAGCGCATGGCAATGCTGTGGCTGGCCGCCGTCACCGTCCAGTGGCTGTGCCTCGTCTCGCTGAGCGAGCACTTCACGTGGCTGGCCTTTCCGCTCTTCTTCCTGCACCTGCACATCCTGCGCACCCGGCATGCGATCATCGCAATCTTCCTGCTCGCTGCGGCAGTCGGAGTCGTGCAGTGGGCGCACACCGGGCAGCTGCAAACCGCGCTCATCGTCGGCCCGCTGCTCGGGGCGGGCGTGGCGATCGTCATGTCGCTCGTCTACCAGGCGCTCTACACCGAAAGCGAACGGCAGCGCCGGGCAGTCGAGGAGCTCATCCGCACCCGCAGCGAGCTCGCCGCCGCCCAGCATGAGGCCGGGCAGCTGGCCGAACGCTCGCGCCTCGCCCAGGAGATCCACGACACCCTCGCCCAAGGGCTGTCGAGCATCGTGCTCGTCTCCCGCGCGGCCCGCAATGCCCAGACCGGCGGCGATCTGCAGGCCGCCGGTGACTACATCGACCTCATCGAACGCACCGCCGGCGACAACCTCGCCGAGGCGCGCGGCTTCGTCCGCGACCTTGCCGCTGGCCAGGCCCCGCAGCGCACGCCCTCGACCCAGCTGCTCACCCGCCTCCCCCAGCTGTGCGCTGCTGCTGAGGATCATGCCCGCGCCGCCGGCCAGCCGCTCACCTGCACCTTCACGGTCGAAGGCGATCCGGTGCCGGTTCCAGCCGCGACCGAGGCGGTGCTCGTGCGGGCCGTGCAGTCGCTGCTGTCGAACGTCTCCACCCACGCCGAGGCGGGGGCCGCCCGGGCGACCGTGGCGTACTTCGACGATGCGGTCACCGTCGATGTCTTCGACAACGGCCGCGGCTTCGACCCGCAGGCCATCGAGGCTGCAAGCGCTGATTCCGGCTATGGGCTGCGTCTGCTGCGCGAGCGCATCACCAGCGCCGGCGGCGAGCTGACAGTGGAATCGACCCCCGGTGCCGGCACCGTCGTCGGTGTGCGGCTGCCGCTGCCTGACGGTGATGAAGAGGATGCTGATGCCTGAGATCCGTCTGCTCATCGTCGATGACCATCCGGTTGTGCGCACCGGGCTCATCGCCATGCTCAACGGCTTCGCTGAGTTCGAGGTCGCCGCCGAGGCCTCCGACGGGATGCAGGCCATCAAGGAGGTCGAACGGGCCGAGACGCTGGGCGAACCAGTCGATGTCGTGCTCATGGACCTGCAGATGGCCGGGATGGACGGGGTGACCGCGACCCGCAGGCTCAAGGAGTCCCGCCCCGGCCTGCCGGTGCTCATCCTCACCACCTACGACTCCGACTCCGACATCGTCGCAGCGATTGAGGCCGGTGCGGCAGGCTACATGCTCAAGGATGCCGACCCGGAGAAGATCCGCCAGGCCGTCACCGAGGCCGCCGCCGGACGCACCGCCCTGGCACCGGAAATCGCCGCCCGGCTCTTTGACCGGATGCGCAGCCCGGGCATCTCGCTGTCGAAGCGGGAGATCGAGATCCTGGAGCTGCTGGCCACCGGTGCGGCCAACCGGGACATCGCCCGCCAGCTCTTCATCTCAGAGGCGACCGTGAAAACGCATCTGCATCACGTCTACTCGAAGCTCGGCGTCACCAATCGCACTGCGGCGATCGCCGCTGCGCGCGAACAGCGCATCGTGCGCGACTGAGCAGCTGCAGCTGTCAGCGAGCCAGCGGCTGTGCGGCGGCAGATGACGCCGGAAGTCGCATTCATGACGCTGCGCGGCAGGCATATGACGGCAAAAGACCCGCCGTGACAGCCGCACCGGCGCCGGTCCCAGCGCGGTTCTAGCGTGAGCTCCACATCCGCCCTCCAGCAGAACCAGGAGCCACCATGACACTCAACCGCCTGCCGCTCCTCAACCTGTCCCACGCCGACGACCCGCAGCTGGCCGCCGACTTCCGCCGGGCGAGGTCACCCACTCAGTCGGGTTCTTCTACCTCACCGGCCACGGCATCCCCGCCGCAGACTTCACCACCCTGCTGCAGACCGCTGAGCGCTTCTTCGCCCTGCCCGAGGCGGACAAGCTCGCCATCGAGAACACCCGCTCCCCGCACTTCCGCGGCTACACCCGCACCGGCGGCGAACGCACCCAGGGCCTGGTCGACTGGCGCGAGCAGATCGACATCGGCCCGCACCGTGAGCCGGTCGCCGAGCCGCTGCACGCCTACGACCGGCTCACCGGCCCGAACCTCTACCCGGACGCCATGCCGGAGCTCCGGGCCGTCACCGACGCCTGGCACGCCCAGCTGAGCGCGGTCGCGGCCCGGCTGCTGTCCGAATGGGCAGTCAGCCTCGGCCAGCCGGCTGACTTCTTCGCACCGGCCTTCGCCGAGGACCCCGAATCCTTCATCAAGACATCCGCTACCCGGCACCCGAACCGGCCACCACCTCGGACGCTGCCACCGCCTCGGGTCCGGCCACCCCCTCAGACTCGGCCGCCGCCTCGGGAACGGCCGCCGAGCACATCGCCCAGGGCGTCGGCGCACACCGCGACGGCGGGGTGCTCACCCTGCTCTACCCGCAGCCAGGAACAACCGGGCTGCAGGTGCTCCACGCAGGCGAGTGGATCGACGTCGAACCGATCGAGAACACCTTCACCGTCAACATCGGCAAGCTGCTCGAGGTCGCCACCGCAGACTACCTGCGCGCCACCGTCCACCGGGTGCTGCCGACCGCCCCAGGTGCCGAGCGGATCTCGGTGCCGTTCTTCTACAACCCCGCCCTGCGCGCCAGCCTGCCCGAGGTGACCCTGCCTGACGAGCTCGCCCCCTGGGCGCGCGGGGTGAGCGCTGATGAGCGCGACACCCTCCATGCCGTCTACGGGGAGAACGCGCTGGCCTCCCGGCTGCGCTCCCACCCCGACGTCGCCGCAATCCACCACCCCGACCTGCTGACGGCCCCGGCGGGAGTGTTGTGAGCACGATCTACACAGTGGCCGCCGAGACCCGGCTGCCGGTTGATGTGGCCGGCTGGCTGTCCTTCGCCGCTGAGCATCGGGTGCGCACCGGCAGCCTCGACGAGCGCCGGCGGGCCCAGGAGGCGCTGGGCCTGCCGGTGCTGCCGACCACGACGATCGGCTCGTTCCCGCAGACGCCCGAGGTGCGCCGCGCCCGGGCCGCGCTGCGCGATGAGCGCATCACCGAGGCGCAGTACCAGGCGACGATAGAGGCTGAGATCGCCGAGGTGGTGCGCCTGCAGGAGGAGCTCGGCTTCGATGTCATCGTCCACGGTGAGCCCGAGCGCAACGACATGGTGCAGTACTTCGCCGAGCACCTGGCCGGCTTCGCGGTCACCGATCACGGCTGGGTGCAGTCCTACGGCAGCCGCTGCACCCGCCCGCCGATCCTGTTCGGCGACGTGCACCGGCCGGCTCCGATCACGGTGCCGTAGTCGACCTTTGCCGCCAGCCTGACCGACAAACCGGTCAAGGGAATGCTCACCGGCCCGGTGACGATCCTGTCGTGGTCCTTCGTACGCGATGACGTGCCGCTGTCGACAGCTGCTGAGCAGATCGGCCTGGCGCTCTCCGACGAAGTTGCCGAACTGGAGGCCGCCGGCATCCGGATCATCCAGATCGATGAGCCGGCTCTGCGTGAGCTGCTGCCGCTGCGCGCCGATGCCCGGGACGCCTATCTGGACTGGGCGGTCGATGCCTTCCGGTTGGCCAGCATCGGCGTGGAGCCGAGGACCCAGATCCACACGCATCTGTGCTATTCGGAGTTCGAGCAGGTCATCGACGCCATCGATGCACTCGATGCCGATGTCACGAGCATCGAAGCCGCCCGTTCGCGGATGGAGCTGCTCGCCAGCCTCGACCCCGCCGAGTTCGACCGCAGCGTCGGCCCAGGCGTTTACGATATCCACTCCCCGCGGGTGCCCTCGGTCGATGAGCTCGTCGGCCTGCTGGAGGCAGCCCTGACCCACGTGCCGCGCCATCGCCTGTGGGTGAATCCTGACTGCGGACTCAAAACCCGCCGGTACGAGGCGGTCCGTCCGGCATTGGAGAATCTCATCGCCGCCCGTGACGCAGTGCGCGTTCGCGCCGCCGAGGAGGTTCCTGCGGCCACTGGTGCGGCCTTCTGACCTAAGACGACGACCCCGTCCCTGGTTTCGCAGCGGGCCGGCAGCCGCAGGTGCCGGCCCTCTGCGGGCTGACGGCGCCGCGCCTCACATTCTTCGGATAGTCTGCCAGTGACCCATTCGGCACTGCCAGCAGCCCCGCGCTGTCACTTTCAGGAGAACCCCCATGTTCGATCCCACACTGGTGACCGGTATCGGCGCGATCCTCGCCGTCGTCTTCATCATCGGCATCATCGGTTTCATCATGTTCCGCCGCGCCTACCGCGTGGCTGCGCCCAATGAGGCGCTCGTCATCACCGGCCGCGCACCCACCCGCAGCAAGGGCGGGGACGTCGACCTCGAAAGCGGCACCCGCGTCGTGGTCGGCGGTCGCGCCATCGTCAGGCCGCTGTTCGACCGCGCGCACACGATCTCGCTGTCCTCGCGCCAGATCAGCATCGAGATCGAGGGCTACTCGTCGAACAACATCTTCCTCCGGCTGCGCGGTGTCGCCCAGATCAAAGTCGGCGAATCGGTTGCCGACATCCGCAAAGCCGCCCAGCGCTTCCTCGATCAGCAGAAGGCCATCGACAACTACTGCCAGGAGATCCTCTCCGGTACGCTGCGCGCGGTCATCGGCACGCTGACGGTCGAGCAGGTGCTGCGCGACCGCGCCGAGTTCGCCGCGCAGGTGCGGGCCGATGCCGCGGATTCGATGAACAACCAGGGCCTGGTCATCGACACCTTCCAGATCATCTCGATCGAAGACGATGACGGCTATCTCAAGGATCTCGGCCGTCCCGAGGCCGCACTCGTCGCCGAGCGTGCCGCGATCGCTGAGTCCGAATCGCGCCGCAAGGCGACCGAAGCCTCGAACGCCGATGCCCAGCGGGTGGCCGAGTCCCAGAAGGACCTCGAGCTGCGCCAAGCCGCGATCCAGCGTGAGACCGCTGCCGAGAAGGCGCAGGCGGCTGCCGCTGAGGAACTGGCCCGTGCGGAGCAGGAGCAGCGCATCCTGGATGAGAAGCAGAAGATCGCTGACCGCAACAACGAGCTGCGTGAGCGCGAACTCATCGGTGAGGTGCAGAAGCCAGCCGATGCCAAGAAGTACGCCGCCGAACGCGAAGCTGACGCCGATCACTACCGGCGCGAGCGCGCCTCGGCAGCGGCACTGGTCGAAGCGCAGAACGACGCTGCGGCCGCCGAGACGCGCGGCCGGGCCGAGGCGGCTGCGGTGGCCGCCCGCGGTGAGGCCGAGGCACGGGCGATCGAGGCCGCCGCCGAGGCGTACGCCTCCTACAACGATGCCGCACGACTGGCCGAGATCCTCAAAGTGCTGCCGGAGATGGCCGGCCGCCTGGCTGAGCCCTACGGCAGCATCGACAGGCTCTCGATCATCTCCTCCGATGGGGAAGGGAAGCTAAGCGAGAACATCGGCGTCAACCTCGCCAAAGTGCTGCAGGTCGTCGACGAGACCACCGGAGTCGACCTCCGGACCCTGCTGCACACAGCCGCAGACTCCGAGACTTCCGCATCTCAGCCGGCTCCGGGTGCCGGGGCATCTCAGCCGCCAGCCACCACCGAGGCGAAGGAGACGTCCTGATCTGAGGTCACCGAGCCGATGACCAACAGGGGGCGGGCACCGAATCATCGCTGCCCGCCCCCTTTCTGGGTGAGTCTGTCAGGCTCAGCTGTCCTGCTTGATGAGCTCGGCACACTTCTCGCCGATCATCATGACGGTGATGTTCGGGTTGACAGCGGTGATGAGCGGCATCACCGAGGCATCAGCCACGCGCAGGCCCGTGACGCCCTTGACCTTGAGATCGGGGGTCAGCGGCGATTCGCTGTCGTCCGCCGGGCCCATCCGCACACTGCCGGCCGGGTGGTAGACGGTGTTGTGGGTGCGGACGATGTAGTCTTCAATCTGCTCATCAGTCTGCACGTCCTCACCCGGGTAGAGCTCGCGGCCGGCCCATTCGGCCATCGCCGGCTGCGAGACGATCTCGCGGGCCTTCTTGATGCCCTCGACCATGATGTGCATGTCATAGCCCTCAGGATCGGTGAAGTAGCGCGGATCGACCTTCGGCTTGTCCCGGTAGTCGAGGCTGCGCAGGCGCACCGTGCCCCGCGACCGGGCGTGCGGCACATTCGGCGTGAGGCAGAAGGCGTTCTCCGAGGTGGGGTAGCCCTGGCGGCGAGTGTGCATGTCGAAGGGCACCGAACCGTAGTGCATCATGAGGTCCGGCACATCGCCCTCACCGTCGATGCGGGTGAAGATGCCGATCTCCCACCACTGCGTCGATTCGGTGACCATCGGCTTCTTCGCCTCCCACTGGATGACGCCCTCCGGGTGGTCCTGCAGGTTCGAGCCGACGCCGGGAGCATCGACGCGCACGTCGACGCCGACCTCCTTCAGGTGGGCGGCCGGGCCGATGCCCGAGAGCATGAGCAGCTTCGGGGTGTCGATCGCGCCGGCGGAGAGGATCACCTCGCGGTCGGCGGCGATCCGGTGGGTGCGGCCGAAGGCGTTGTTGACGACGTGCACGCCGGTGGCGGTGTTGTCGTCGTCGAACTCGATCTCGCGCACCCACGTGTCGGTGAGAATCGTGAGGTTCTCGCGGTCGAGGATCGGGTGCAGATAGGACACCGAGGACGATGACCGGGTGCCGTCGGCCTTGCGGTTGATCTGGAAAAAGTTCGCGCCGTTGACGACCGTCTCACCGGTGTTGAACTGCGCGCGCGGGATGCCGGCCTGTTCGCATGCATCGAGGATGGCGACGCCGCACGGGTCGTTCGGCGGGACGTTCATGAGCTCGACCGGGCCGTCGTGGCCGTGCAGCGGGCCGTCGTCCTCGTTGGTCTCGAGCTTGGTGAACAGCGGGAACGTCTTCTCCGCCTCCCAGCCGATGGCACCGTAGGTGTTCGCCCAGGCGTCGAGGTCCTCCTTCGGTGCCCAGAAGGCGATGCAGGAGTTGTGCGAGGAGCAGCCGCCGAGCACCTTGGCGCGGGCATGGCGCATGAACGAGTTGCCGTTGGCCTGCTCTTCGATCGGGTAGTCCCAGTCGTAGCCGGATTCGAGCAGCTCCATCCACCGGTTGAGGGTGAGGACGACGTCGAGGTCGACATCGGTGGGCCCGGCCTCGAGCAGGCCGACGGTGACATTGGGGTCCTCGCTTAAGCGGGCGGCGACGGCCGCACCGGCCGAGCCGCCGCCGACGACGATGTAGTCGAAAGTGTGGGTGGTCTCCATGGCTCCCTCTCAGTGCTCCGGGAACCAGCCGGTGACAGCCGGTTCGAGGTTCTGGTAGATGTGCTTGGCTTCCTGATATTCGGCAAGACCGGTCGGTCCGAGTTCGCGGCCGAACCCGGACTGCTTGAATCCGCCCCATTCGGCCTGCGGCAGATAGGGGTGGAAGTCGTTGATCCAGATGGTGCCGTGGCGCAGGCGGCCAGCAACCCGCTGGGACTTGCCGGCATCCTGCGTCCACACCGCACCGGCTAAGCCGTAGTGGGTGTCATTGGCCAGGGCGACGGCCTCATCCTCGGTGGTGAAGGTCTCGACGGTCACCACCGGGCCGAAGGCCTCGTCGCGCAGCACGGACATACCCGGCTTGACCTGGTCGATGACGGTCGGCAGGTAGTAGAAACCGGATTCGAGCGCGCCGGTCCCCCAGCTGCCGCCGCAGCGCACGCGGGCGCCTTCCTGCTTGCCGGCCTCCACATAGGCGGTGACCTTGTCGCGGTGCTCAGCGGAGATGAGCGGGCCGGTCTCGGCGTTCTCATCGAAGGGCCCACCGAGGCGGATCTTCTCGGCCCGGGCGACGAGCTCATCGACGAACTCCTCGGCGATCGACTCCTCGACGATGAGCCGGGCACCGGCCGAGCACACCTGGCCGGAGTGCACGAAGGCGGCGTTGAGCGCATTGTCCAGGGCGGCTGCCCGGTCGGCGTCGGCGAAGATGACATTGGGGTTCTTCCCGCCGAGCTCCAGGGCGATCTTCTTGACCGTCTCGGCAGCATTGCGGGCGATGAGCCGGCCGGTGACGAGACCGCCGGTGAACGACACCATATCGATGTCCGCATGCGTCGACAGCGGGGCCCCCGCCTCGGCTCCGGCACCCAGGATGAGGTTGCCGACGCCGGCGGGCAGGCCGGCCTCCTCCAGCACCTGCATGATGAGGATCGCGGTGTGCGGGGTGAGCTCAGCCGGCTTGAGCACAAAGGTGTTGCCGGAGGCCAGGCAGGGGGCGATCTTCCACGCGGCCTGCAGCAGCGGGTAGTTCCACGGGGTGATGAGCGCGCACACGCCCACCGGCTCATAGACGATGCGCGAGACCACCGAGGCGTCACCGGCGTCGACGACGCGGCCGGCGTTTGAGTCGGCGATCCGGCCGAAGTACTCGAAGCAGGCGGCGATATCGTCCATATCCATCTCGGATTCGACGAGCCGTTTGCCGGTGTCGAGCGATTCGGCGCGGGCGAATTCGTCCTTGCGCTCCCGGATCGCGGCGGCGACCTTGAGCAGCAGCGCACCGCGCTCGGCCGCCGGCACGCTCGACCACACGGCGGAGTCGAAGGCCCGCCGGGCGGCTTCGATCACCTTGACGGTGTCGTCCTGGGTGGCTTCGTCGACGACGGCGACGAGTTCGCCGTTGGCCGGGCAGTGGATCTCGCGGGTTCCTCCGGCGGAGGCGGAGACCCACTCGCCGTCGATGTACAGGGTGTTCGGCATGGCACTCCTCACTCTGGCACGGCGCCGGGATCGACACCGTGCTGCGGTCAGCTCTGGTCGGTGGTTGTGGTCTCCGGGGTGCCCTCTTCCCAGTCGGTGGTGAGGGTCGTCGGGGCAGCTGCTGCGACATCCGGCGGGGTGCCGTCGGAGATGCGCAGGAACTCCAGATGCGCCTCATAGCTGCTGAGCACATCGGAGATCAGCTGCTCCTTGGTGTAGCCGAAGACATCGTATCCGCGTGATCCCTCGGTGTTGAAGACCTCGAGGCGGTAGTACGCGTCACTGCCTTCGCGGGCGGTGTTGAGGGCGAAGGACGGCATCTGCGAGGCCACCGGATAGACCTGGTAGACGCACGGCTCCGCCTCGGCGAACTCGATCGTCAGCGCGGCCTGCGGCAGCTTCAGGGACACCACTTCCGAGGTGTCGAGCTGAGCGTCGGCGCCATTGGCGCGCAGCTCCTCGGCCACCGCGGTCAGCGCCGGGATGACGGTGGACTTGAAGTAGCGGGAGACGGATCCGCGGCCGGGGAAGCTCGTCGCGCGGCGCAGGCGCTGCTGCCAGGACAGCCCGGCCTGACCGGACAGCCGGCCGGGCAGGCTGTTGAACCGGCTGTCGGTGACATCGAGCTCGACCTGCAGCGCCCGGTAGAGGGAGAGCATGACGAGATAGAGCACGATCGAGAACGGCAGGCCGATGATGAGCGTGGCTCCCTGCAGGGTGGTGACGCCGTCGACGATGAGCATGCCGAGGGTCAGCACGCCGGTGGCGATCGCCCAGAACACGCGCAGGCCCTTGCGGCCGTCAGTGTTGGGGTCGTGGGTGTGGGAGGTGAAGTTCGCCAGCACGAGCGCACCGGAGTCAGCGGAGGTGACGTAGAAGAGCAGACCGACGATCGTCGCCAGGCCGATGACGGCGGTGGCCCCGGGGTACATCTCCAGCAGCGAGTAGAACGCCCGCTCCGGGGTGTTGGCTGCGACATCGGCGAACTCCGTGTCGCCGTCGAGCACGAGGCGCAGGGTGGAGTTGCCGAAGATCGAGATGAAGATGGCGATGAAGGTGAAGGGGACGATGAGCACGCCGGTGACGAACTGGCGGATCGTGCGGCCGCGGGAGATGCGGGCGAGGAACAGGCCGACGAACGGCGCCCAGGCGATCCACCAGGCCCAGAAGAACAGCGTCCAGCCGGCCATCCAGTCATCGGGCTGGATGAACGGGAAGACGTCGAGCGTCATGCGCGGCAGCTCGTAGAGGTACTCGCCGATGTTGGTCACGAGTGCGTCGAAGAGGAACCGGGTCTTGCCGGTGATGAGGATGTGGGCGAGCAGGACGATCGCGAGGATGACGTTGAGCTCTGAGAGCCGGCGGATGCCCTTCTCCACACCGGTGACGGTCGAGATCGTCGCCATGAGCACGGCGAGCGCGATGAGGCCGATCTGCGCGCCGACGCCTTCGGGAATGCCGAACATGATCGACAGGCCGTAGTTGAGCTGCACGACGCCGATGCCCAGCGAGGTGGCGATGCCGAAGACGGTGCCGAGCACGGCGGCGACGTCAATGCTGGAGCCGAGCCATCCGTTGATCCGCTTGCCGATCGCCCAGTACAGGATCGAGCGGATCGACAGCGGCATGTTCTTGCGGTAGGCGAAGTAGGCGAAGGCCATGCCCATGAGTGCGTACATCGCCCAGCCGGTGATGCCGTAGTGGAACAGCGTCCAGATGACGGCCATGCGCGCCCGGCCGTTCGGGTCGGAGTCCGGGTTGAGCGGATCGGCGACCTCGCCCTCGGGCGGGTACAGGAACTGGGAGGCCGGTTCGGAGACCGAGAAGAACATCAGGTCGATGCCGATGCCGGCGGCGAACAGCATCGCCGTCCACGTGAAGAGGCTGAACTGGGGGCGCGAATGCTGCGGGCCCAGTCGGATCGAGCCGGTGCGGCCGGCGGCCATGATGATGACGAAGACGATGATGAGGGTGGCGGTGAGGATGTAGTACCAGCCGAAGTTCGCTGAGATCCAGCCGACTGCGGTGCTCAGCACCGTATTGGCGTTCTCCGGGGCGATGATCGCCCACAGGGCGATGGCGAGGATGCTGATGCCGGAGATGAGGAAGACCGGCCAGTTCGCCGGCGGCGGATCAGCCGGGGCCGAGGTGCCGGTCGGCTGCGCTTCCGGGTCCGCTCCCGAGGTGCCGGTCGGGGTTTCGCTTGGGGTGGCCCGGGCCGAGGCAGTGCGTGGGTTCTGCTGCGGGTTCAGCGACTCTGCTGAGGGTTTCGACTCTGACGGGTGTTGCGCATCATTCATGTGATCGTCTCTGCAATGTGGAGGTGAGCCGGCGCGCGGCGAACCGGCGGCGGCTGGACGCTCTCCACATTAGCAACCGCCGCAGCCGATATTACCGATGGGTGAGAACGGCTCATGAGAAGACCGCACCCGCGGAGCTGGCCCCGCGGCCACGAGGCGCAGCTGCGCCCTCAGCTGTCGACGCGTTCGAGCGCAGCTGCCAGGCGCGCCACCGCGCCGTCGACATCGGCCCATTTGTCGAGGCCGAAGAGGCCGATGCGGAAGGTCTGGAATCCTTCGGGCTCATCGACCATGAGCGGTACCCCGGCCGCCACCTGGACGCCGGCGGCAGCGAAGCCGGCGACCACCTCGGCGGCGGGTCGCTGGGTCTGGACGACGACGACCGTCGGCGACTGCCAGCCCTCCGCCGCGACCGAGGTGTACCCGTGTTCGGTGAGGAGGCGGCGGACCGCGGTGCCGAGTTCGATCTGGCGTTCGCGCAGCAGCGGCAGGCCGGTGTCGACGGCCTCCTGCATGAGGGTGAGGTTGTGGGCGATGGAGTCAGTGGGCATCGTCGCGTGGTAGCCGTGCTTTCCGGCGGCGTAGCCTTCGCTGATCGTCAGCCACTTCTTCAGATCGAGTGCGAAGCTCGAGCTCGTCGTGTCCTCGATCGCGGTGCGGGCGCGTTCGGAGAGCATGATGTAGCCGGCGCAGGGGGAGCCGCTCCAGCCCTTCTGCGGGGCGGAGAGCAGGATGTCGACGCCGATGTCCTCCATGTCGACCCACAGCGGGCCGGAGGCGACGCAGTCGAGCACGAACAGGCCGCCGGCCTCGTGCACGGCCGCGGCGAGCTGGCGCAGGTAGTCGGCGGTGAGGAGGATGCCCGAGGCGGTCTCGACGTGCGGGGCGAAGACGAGTTCGCTGCGCTGCCGGCGGATCGCTTCGACGACCTCGTCGATGGGCGCCGGGGCGAAGCCCTTGTCGGAGTCGCCGCCTGCCGGGCGGGCTTTGAGGACCTCGTGTTCGGCGGGGATCTGGCCGATGTCGAGGATCTGCGACCAGCGGTAGGAGAACTGGCCGTTGCGCACGATGAGGCAGCGCTTGCCGCCGGCGAACTGCCGGGCGACTGCTTCCATACCGTAGGAGCCGCCGCCGGGCACGAGTGCGGCGGTGTGGGCATTGTAGGTGCTGCGCAGGATCGCGAGCGTGTCCTCCATGACGGACACGAAGCGTGCGGACATGTGGTTGAGCGACCGGTCGGTGAAGACAACGGAGTATTCGAGCAGGCCGTCCGGGTCGATATCAGCGTGTGGCAGATCCATGACTTCAGCTTAGACGAGTGCTGCGGAGGTGTTGAGATGTGTGCCACACGCTGAGAACTGCACCGCCGCGGGGCGGGAGCACATGAATGCGCGCAGGGCCGCCGAGGCGGTTGCTGACCTGGCGGCCCTGCGCTGGGGACAGGGGGACTATTCGGTTATCGAGGGGTGGGAGTGCCGAGGAAGGTCATCGAGGAAGGTCATCACAGCGCCGCTGCGACGCCGTCCTTGATCCGCTGCAAGTCAACGGTTCCTGGACACGAGGTGGAGACCACCGAGTTGTGGGGAATGATCTGAGCCTGCGGGTCGAGGCCGTATTCACGGCAGATCCGGGTGCAGAGGGCGATCGAGGTGTCGTAGGTGAACTGATCCGGTGCGCGGTCCTGATCTGCGGAGTGCTCGATGCCGATGCTGCGCTGGTTCATCGACAGATCGCCGGCATGCCAGGCGGTGTTCTCCTCGCCCACGTACTGGTGAAGTTCGCCTTCACCGATGCCGTAGTGGGCGCTGACCTGGGCTTCGGGGTCGAGGAAGGTGCCGTCGGCAGCGGCGAGCGTGCCGACGATGTAGTGGATGACGATCCGGTCGATGCCGGAGCCGGCGCGGCCTTCGTTGAAGTTGGGGCTTCCGATCCAGATGGGTTCTGCCATGGCTTATCCCTCCACTCCGCGTCCGAGTGCACAGCCGAGGCGGTTGGCCGGGTTCGAGGCCTCACCACCATCGGCATCGGAGGTGCGGAAGCCAGCGGCCTCGGTGACGGGTCGTGTTTCAGCAGCCTGGGCGGTACCTGCGCCGAGGACGACGGCGGATCCGAAGACAGCTGCTCCTGTAGCGAACAATGAACGGCGAGTAATCACATTCGTGTCCATGTATCCAACGCTAGAAGTGGCGGGATTCGGCCCACAATTCCGCCTTCGTTCTACGCCGATCGTCGTAGTCACGTCGATGTCGTTGCTCTGACCTGCGCCTTTGCCTGAAATCGGGAGTGATCGCCGGTCTGCGGCATCCTCCGGATTCACGCGGATTCCTCCCGATGCTTGCACGAAGTTGAACGGAAGCGGGCTGTGCGGGCGGCGTTTGGCACCGCCTCGGGTGGTCGTGCTGGCGGCAGCTGCGCCGTGTGGCTTCCGGTTGTGGCCGCATCAGATGACGGCTGCTCTGGGATCCTCGAGTTCATGGTCAGAATATGTGTACGGGACAGGCATCTTGCCCAGTGTTCCCTAGGGCTGCAGGGGGTTATACATGCTCTGCGAGAACACAGGTGGCCGGGCCGGTCACAGCCCCGGTGTGGTGTACGCGCACACACTCGTCAAGAGCGGCGAGCGCGCTGCTGGGCTGGGCCCGCGTGCTGCAGCTCCTGCGGCGCTTCGGCAGCCTGCCGGAGTGTGCGGTCCTCGGGCTAGGTGCCGCTCTCTGCGCCGGCGACCGTTGATGACTTGAGTGCGTGGATCACGAGTGCAGCATCAGCAGCGGGCAGGACGTCGAGCGCTGTGCAGCTACCGTCGGCATCCGCTGGGTGGAGTGCGGCATTGGTGACGATGAGGCCGACGATGAGTCGTGCGGCCGCCTCGGCATCGGCTGTGCGCACCGCCTGCCCCCGTGCGGTCGCACGGTTCAGGATTGCGGTGAGAAAGTCTCGCGTGGGGACAAGGATGCTCTCGCGAACAGCGGCAGCCAGCTCAGAGTTGTGGGCAGATTCACCGACGAGGGAGACAAGGGCAGCTGCCACCTTCCCCGAGAACGCATGGCGCTTCTGCTCGAACATCTCACGCAGGTCACCATCGAGTGAGCCGGTGTCGGCCTCGGGCCCTTCGTCGGCGGCGATCTGGCCTGCCACGGCAAGGATGAGCTCGCGTTTGGTGGGCCTCCGTCGGTAGATGGTGGCCGTGGACACTCCCGCGCGCTTTGCGACAGCTCCGAGCGTGAGACGTGCGTATCCAGACCTGGAACCGCTACCGACCGAACCGCGCGTACGGCAACGCAAAGCTCGCCAACATCCTCTTCACCAAGGGCCTGCACAGCCGTTTCCATGACCAGGGACTGTCGAGTGTCGCCTTCCACCCCGGCAATGTCGCCACCAGCTTCGCCTCTGACACCAGCAGCTATTTCCACTGGGTCTACCACGGTGCTCTCAACCGCTTCCTCATGTCACCCGAGCAGGGCGGGGTCAACCTCGCCTACTTCATCACAGGAAAGCCCGGTAGCACCTGGAGATCCGGCGAGTACTACAACGACCCCAGGAAGCTCGGACGCACCAACAAGCAGGTCGGCGATTCTGACCTCGTGGCCCGGCATTGGTACCTCAGCGCTCAACTCCTCGACATCGCCTGGTCACCGCAGGGGCAGCCTCCGAAAACCGGAACGATGTCGCGAGACATCAGCGCCGGAACAGAGAACCTCGGGACATCGAGTGAACGATGTCCCGTGACTTCACTCCCCCGCCAAGAAGATCGAGGCCCTGCGCAGGATCTCGTTGTCTTCTTTGAGTCGTCGATTCTCCGCCTTGCGGCGTTTGATCTCGGCCCGAGCCAACCAACGTCGCACCGACTCCCGCAAAACACTTCCTGGCCGGCGTCGAAGCGGTCACTGCCGCAGGCTGAGTGGGATACTCCTGCTGGTGCTCTCTCACCAGCCGCACGCACCTCGCTCGCGGCTGAACATCAATCCTTCTAGGCATACTGTCAGTCCTTCCGAACTCAAACAGCAGCGGCATCAAACCGGCTCTTCGGACATCCGGTGGGGGTGAGGTTCGTCGGGTGCTGGTTGGCGGGTAGGGGTCGAGGTCCCCGAGGATCAGAAGCGCTAACCACCTGATCTACC
>NZ_JBHMAU010000058.1:0-2107 GCF_042429315.1 Brevibacterium otitidis
AGGCCTGCCGGCTGGGCTTGAGGAGCTTGCTCAGTTGGGGCGGACGCTGTGGCGGAAACGGGCTCAGGTGCTGGCGTTTTTCGATCGTGGTCGCGCGTCGAACGGGCCGGTCGAAGCGATCAACGGGCGCCTCGAGCACCTGCGGGGTATCGGGTTGGGGTTCAGGAACTTCGGCCACTACGTGCTGCGCTGCTTGCTCCACTCCGGGCAACTATCGAACCGGGTCAACGCACTCTAGAACCGGAAGAGCCGATGAACCTCTCGATCGAGTCAAGGAGACACAAGATAGTTGACGATCCGAGGCCGGGCACTAGACCGCGCTGAAGCTCCCCTCCACCACACACGCGATGGTACGCCTACACGTCGGCCTCGCGCCGCCGCTCACAACTCCCGACGCACTGTATTTACACCAAGCGGGCAACCCGCTCCTAGACAGAGTCTTCGTCCCGTACACTAAGACCTGACTTCCACAATTTTTGGGGTTTTCTTCGCGTCTGGAACTGTTTGCGCTGGTCAGCGTGTTGCGCGGTTCGCTCGTGGGTAACTACATGGTGTCTAGAATGGGGTTATGAGCCCGTCTGTCCGTCGTGTTCCTGGAAGACCGGGAGTCACGCTTGTGCAGATCGTGGACAAGCCTGGCGGGCAGTACACGCTCGTTAAGCATATTGGTCCGGCTCGAACTGAAGCGGANAAGAGATCAATGCACGCAACGATGAAAGGATCCAACTACGTTCCGCAAATCTAACAACTCCCCTCGGTCGAATTGGTCGCGCCATCCATGGATTTCGTCGGCGCTAGGGCCACGCTTCGTTGACCCGCCAATTAGGTTAGTCGCTCTACTGATTGGGATTTCCAGCCTTGCGACGGCGATTCACGAAACATCGGACGCACTCAACCTCTCCTTTCACATCGTCAGCGCTGCCATCCTCGCCGGAGCGAGTATAGCCCCGGTTACCTCAGGGCTACTTGGATACGTTTTATTCTCACTCTTCATGGCACTCTTCCCGGATTTTATCAATCCATTTCAGCCGGTAGGATACTTATCCGTTGCCGTTTTACTCAGTCAGCTAAGGATTAGGCTTTTCATTACGTTCTCCTCGCTACTCTTTATTGCCGGCCTTCTACCTCCCCTACTTGGGGCGCCGACCGAGACCGGGGAATCGGTCGGCACGCTCGTCTTTACTTGGTTGCTGGCTGCCGTACTCGGACTCGCGGCGGCAGGGCTTGAACAGCGCATCAACGACGAAATTGACCTTCGTGAAAGATTAGCTATTCAGCACCAGAGAGACCTAGACTACGTGCGTCTCAAAATGGCACTTGATACACACGACCTTATGTCACACGGCCTAGCCACCGAGCATGCCATTATGCGCATGATGGGGGTCGATGCTCGCGCCGAAGGCCGTCACGAAGAACGACTGACGGAGTTAGCTTTAGTCAACTCCCACACTCAATACCAATTACGGATTCTTCTGACGCGACTCACCGACAACCCACGTGGGCGGCCGCACATTGGGAATCTAGAAAATGAAATGACGACTGCAGCCGAAATGGTACGCTTGGCCGCGAACACTGGAGGGTATAATGTTCAAATCCAGCTAGGCACATTGGCCTGTAAAGCAAGCATCGATTTCATTGAGATTGCGCTATTCATACTTAAAGAGCTTGCAACTAACGCTATCAAGCACGCCGCACTACCACACTCTTGCTCGATTTCTGTGCACATCAGACAGCGCGGCGGGCAGGACTGGCTTCATTTCAACGCATGCAACCCCAGCTCGGATGAACCTAGGCATATGCCACGGAGTTTGACCACGCGCGTAGATCAGGCCGGCGGCGAGCTACGACTTCGGCACTCGGCAGGATTGCTCTCCGTCGAAGTCGACGTGCCTGTAGCAGCAGGAGACACCAAATAGATACGTCGTACGGGGGATGCCAAAGCACCGTCTTGTACCTTGATATGTATAGATGAAGACCTCCTTAGCTCTCACCGCCGCCCTCTTTACGGGCTCTTCGGACATCCGGTGGGGGTCATGGGGTGAGTCCGCCGGCGGCGAGGAGCATGCGGAGGCGGTAGTTGTGCTGGTTGCGGTAGCCGCGGGCGAGG
>NZ_JBHMAU010000059.1:0-12934 GCF_042429315.1 Brevibacterium otitidis
TCGTGGTAGATCAGGTGGTTAGCGCTTCTGATCCTCGGGGACCTCGACCCCTACCCGCCAACCAGCACCCGGCGAACCTCACCCCCACCGGATGTCCGAAGAGCCCCCATAATCGACAGGCTTCGCGGCATGGTCCGCGGGCAGGACGCGCCGTGTGCCGTGGCGGATCCTTACCCGACGGACCGTGAGAGTTCCGTCGTCACCGTGCCGGAGGACGTGCCACCGGTCGCCGTTCTTCGCCCAGAACCCGCCCTGGTGGTCTGGCGGCGGTCGTGAGCCGCCCCGGGTTTTTGGGGCTCGGTGAGTCGGATCCGACCTCGGTGAGGGCCGGGTTCTCACGGTAGTGCTTCGCAGGCTGGGATGCCCAGTAACAGGGATGCCCAGCAAGTGGCCTCGAACTCCGCTGGCGGGACGAGCCCGATCTCGCCGTGAAGCCGCCGGTGGTTGTACCAGTCGGCGTGTTCGGCGACGGCGATCTCGACGTCGCCGACGTTCTGCCAGCCGCCTGTGAGGCGCATGACCGGGTTGCGGATGCACTCGGTCTTGAACAGCGAGTTCAGCGACTCGGCCATCGCATGATGGTAAGAGTCGCCCGTGCTGCCGAGGGATGCGACGGTTGTGGCCTTGGCGAGCCGCTCGGTGCAGCGGATCGCTCGATACTGGCCTGTTCTGCCGCTGTGGTGGATCAGGCCGGTGACGTCGTGGCGGGCGCGCTGCCGGGCCCACAGCCCATGCCGGTGGCATCGAGCGCCAGATCAGTGTGCAGCGACGTGGACACCTGCCAGCAGACGATCATCCGGCTGAAGACGTCCAGCACGAACGCCACGGAGGTCCAGCCCGCGTGCGTGCGTCCGCANGCAGACCCCGAGGGCGGCCTTGTGAGCGCCCCTGATGTCCTCGGACAGCACGGCGACGGGGGTCGCGCGCGCCGAGGGCGCTCTGATCCTGGCGGCGCAGCAGGTGCTCGGGGCGATCTGCACGCCGGAGCGTCCTTCAGCACGGCACAGATCGGCTCGATCCCGAACCGGTCACGGTACTGGTCGATGTAATCGACCAGTACAGCGGTGGGCACCTCGACTTGATCTTGCGGCCGAGCTCCGCGACCGCGCAAAAGCCGCGCTCGTCTGCAGGATCTCGTAGGCCCGGCGCAGCTCACGAACCTCACGCTCGAGCTCTGCCGGCCGAGTCGCGTCGTCGGTCGCAGTGCCTGGTCACACGCCTCCGTCGATCTCGGCCTGGCGAACCCGATTCCGCAGCGCTTCGGGGTGAACCACCGACTGGATTTCGCTCATGCCTGCTGTGGTCCTTCAAGGGTGATGGTGCGGTCGGGGTGCCAGATGGTGGGGTCGCGGTGTGTGACGAAGATGAGAGTCCCGTCGTGGTTGGCAAGGGCGTCGGCGATCCGTTGTTCTGTGGTCTCGTCGAGGGCGGAGGTGGCTTCGTCGAGCACGAGCACCGGCGCGTTCTTGAGGAGAGCGCGTGCGATCGCGACTCGTTGACGCTCTCCTCCAGAGAGCGCCTGCCCGTGAATACCGAGGTGCTGGTGGATACCCAGCGGGTCACGAGTGATCACCTCGTGGAGTTGGGCGCGCTCGGCTGCGTGAAGGATCTCGTTGTCGGAGGCTTCGGGGCGGCCGAGTCTGATGTTCTCGGCAAGCGTGCCAGTCAGCACGATGGGGTCCTGGGGCACGTAGGCGACATTTGCGGTGATCTGTGTCTCCTCAAGCGCGGAGAGTGAGACGCCGCCGAGAGTGACAGTTCCATCGGCGGGGTCGTCGAAGCGCTGCAGAAGTCCGAGAAGGGTGCTCTTGCCGGCACCGCTGGGGCCTGCGACGTGGACGCGTGCGCCTGCGGGAATGTTCGCGGTGATCGCGCGGAGCGCGGGTGGATGCGAGACGTCGCGGAGCTCGATCTCCGAACCTGCCGGAGAAACGGGGTCAGCGGGCGCGGGTAGGCGCGGCGCCGTCGCGACCGTATGGTGGGCCGAGCTGTGTGAACGTACCTCATTGAGGCTGACGCCTGCGAGGGCGAGTTCGTCGATCGGGGCGGATGCCCGGACGGTGAGCACCAGCAACGCGAGGGTTGCGGCAGGTGTCGCGAACTCTCCAGAAGCAGCGAGCATGATCAGCATCCCGGCAACGGGTATGACCGACGCGAGCGAGGACACAAGGGTCGCGGGTGCCGCGGCTCGGTTGGTGCGCGCCATCGCCTGTTCCTGTCGCATCCAAGCCTCATCCGCGCGAACGAGACCTCGGGCACCCGCGGCGGTGCGGATCAGCTCGAGGTGGTCGACGAACTCCATCGTCGCGCGCATCGCCTCCTGCTCGATGCGATGACGCTCGGCGTCGGCGCGTTTCAGGTGGCGTTGGGCGAGCATCTGCGCAGCGAGGCTGGCCAGCAGCAGGAAGGCGAGCGCGCCTGCCTCGCGAGCACCCGCCACGAACCCGACCGCAGCGACCATGAGAAGAGGGACAAGCGGTGCGCAGATCAACGTCTGCAGCTGATGGGCGGGCACACCCATTAACGCCGGGATACTGCGTCCGGCAACGGTCGTCACGAGCGCACGGTTCTCTGCCGTGAACCATGACAGCTTCGCGGCGGAAAGGGAACGGCCGAGCTGGGCGTAGAGATCGCCGGCCAATCGCGCGCCGCTCAGGTAGCCGGCGCGGGAGACCAGCACGGTGGCGACCAGCGACACCGCCGCCACCGCAATCACGGGCAGGACGCCGACGCCGTCGCGGATCGCGACGGCAAGGATGGTGTAGGCGGTGGCTTCGGCAAGGGCTGCGAGCACCCAGCCGGCGCCGATCCATGCGATCCGCTGTCTCACCGGAGCCGGGGAGCCCGCCCGCACCTGGTCAGGGGCCGGAGTGCTGCGATTCATTTGTCGTCTCCTTCCTCGGGGTGGCTGGCGGGGCAAGCTTGTGGACGTGGTCGGCTCGGAGTGCGAGGCGCGGATCGTGAGTGACCGCCACGACGGTCTTCTCGTCAGTCCGGGCGAGCTTCTCGAGCTCGCCCCAGAAACGGGTGGCTGTCGCGTCGTCGAGGGCGCTCGTGGGCTCGTCGAGCAGGATCGCGCTCGCCTGAGCGAGGAACGCTCGGGCGAGCGAGACGCGCTGGCGCTCGCCACCGGACAGCAGCGCGGCGTCCGTGTCGAGCGGGAGGTCGAGCTGCGCGCGAGCGAGGGCTGCCGTCAGCGCCTGGTCGTCGGCATCGGGGGCAGTCAGGCGAAGGTTCTCGCGGATGCTCGCGGGGAGCACGTCGCCGCCCTGCGGGATCAGCAGCACCGCCTCCGGTCGTGCCGCTTCGGAAAACGCCGATATGTCGGTGCCACCGACCCTGACGATGCCGCTCACGGGCGGCTGCAGGCCCGCGAGCACGCGGAGGAGGGTGCTTTTTCCTGCACCACTCGGGCCCGTGACCGCCGTCACCGCGGATGCTGGCGCGGTCAGGGAGAGCCTTTCGAGGATCCTCCGGCCACCCGCCGAGACCACGATCCCCTCCGCCAGGATCCCCGCCGGCCCGTCATCCGCGTTCGCGTTGCCGTGCGGCAGAACAGGCTCGGCGAGAAGCTCTCCGATGCGCGTGGACGCGACTCGCCCCGCGGCGACGTAGTCGAGTCCATGTCCGAGCCTGAGCGCGGGCGTGACAAGCGCCAGCCCCATCAGCAGGATCGCTGCGAGCACGGCAGGCTCCCGAGTGGAGCCGACCGCGTAGGCGATGGCGTAGCTGGAGGCCGCCTGAAGCAGTCCGATGGCCACCGCGGCCGGGGTGGCGACACGTCGCACCCAGGCGAGCATGCCGGTGGTGAAGCGCCGGGTGGCGTCCATGTAGTCCGCGAGGGCACCGTCCGCTGCGCCGTAGCTGCGGAAGGCATGGATGCCGCGGGCGTAGTCGTTGACAGCAGTCGTGATCTCGCCCATCACCCGGCCCCGCTCGGCACCGTGCCTTGCCGAGAGTCGGGGGATCACTGTGAGATAGGCCGCCCCGGCGAGCGCACCCGGGATGAGGGCGAGCAGGGATGCAGGCCCGGCGAGCGTCAGCATCAGCAGGACGGCGCACACCGGGATCGCGACGAGAGTGGCTGCCTCCGCAGGAAGGTGGGCGATCATGTGATGCAGCGCGGCGACGTCCTCAGAAACGAGCCGACGCAGCCGATCCGTTGGGTAGGCGGTCAAGCGGTCAGCCGACAGCCGGAGCAGACTGCCGGCCACCTCGCGCCGCACACGCGCCTCGAACCGTCCCTCGACATCGTGCGCAAGCCACGAAGCGCCCGCCGCCAGAAGCGCCGCGCACAGCCAGGCACCGCAGGCCCAGCCCACCCGCGCGGGGGCCGGGGCGTCGATCAGGCGAATGGTCTGCCACGTCGCAACCAGGCCGAAGAGTCCCGAGACGGTCGTGCCGGCCGCTGCAACGGCCAAGGGCGAGAGGAAGGGGCGGAGCAGCCGCAGAACGGCCGGGTCGAGGAGAGAAGTCTTCGTTGCCATACCCAGAACTATACACGTACAGTTAGACTCACCTAAGACCGAAGGGACGTGGTCGTGAGCAAACTGGATCCCAAGCAGATCGTGGACGAGGCCCTCGCCGTCGTGCGCTCCGATGGCGAAGCCGCGCTCTCGATGCGGCTCCTCGCCGCGAAACTCGGCGTAACCCCGATGGCGCTGTATCACCACTTCGCAGATCGCGACGCCCTGCTGCTCGCGCTGGTGGAGCGGGTATCCGAGACGATCGCCTTCCCTGCGCCCTCGCACGATCCTGTACGGGACTCCGTCGAGCTCGCCCTGTGTCTGCACGGCTTCCTTGTCGAGCACCCCTGGATGATCCGCTTGATCTCCACCGGCAGGCTCGCGAGCCCGGCCGGCCTCCGGTTCCCGGAAGGATTTCTCTCCTGCGCGCGCCGTACCGGGCTCGACGACGAGGCAGCGTTCGTGTTCTACCGCACCATGTTCGCAACCATCCTCGGACAGGCCACCATCACCTGCGCCTGGCGGGACCGTCCGAGCGTGCTCTCCGAACATGCCGGTGTCCGCCCGTTGCTCCCCGTAGTCACGGAACTGGCGCCACGTTGGCAGGAACTCGACACGGCGCAGACCCCGGTGCGGGTGTTCGAAGCTGTCGCAGGCCTCCTGCTCGCGGCCTGAGACCCTACCCCCACCAGTGAAACGAGAACAGCGCCTACACCGGTGTTCTCCTCACTCTGCTTATCCTCCCGACCAGCGGGTTTCTCACGCTCGCGGTGGCCTCCATCGTCGGTGGCCTCATGACGGCTCTCCTCGTGCTCACCCTCGCCAGCGGCCCGGGAAACGGCGGCCGCGGCCTCATACTCACCGGGATCGCCATCAGCGGCCTCCTCACCGCGGTCAACACCTGGCTGCTCTACCGCACCGACACCGCCACCGCGACACCCGGCTCCATCTGGGCAGCAGGCACCCTGAACCCCGCCATCATCCGCCAGGCCGCTATCGCACGCAACGGTGTCATCAACTGGTTACCGCAATTATCAGACACCCCCAGAGTCACATACGATGAGATGACCGAGAACTACCCCACCTGATGGGGGCAGGTGTGTTTCTGGGGTGGGGTGCATCAAGGATTTCGGACAATCTCTTGAGGCGAGAGGATCGAGATCACGGCAGCGAGTTCGAAGCGGAAGTTCAGTCCGCAGTTCAAGGCCGAGTCGGTGCAGTTGGGGCTGATGCCATCAGCGATGAAAGCAGCCAGAGTCTCCTGAAGAAAGCGGACAGAGTCTCCTCCTGCTCACTCACCGGCTGAGGATAGTCCTCCAGCCTGTCCATCTGCAGCCCCTGCCTGCTCCGTGGCTGCTGTCGGCCCGGCCTCAGCACCTGGCAGAGTGACGGTCACGATCAGCCCGCCGCCGGGACGGGCGGCGAGGTCGAGTCTGCCCCGTGAGCGATCGACGATCGCTGCGACGATCGCCAACCCCAACCCTCGGCTGTTTCCAGCCGCTCTCCCCTGACCAGTGCGAAACGGCTCGGTCAGCCCGTCGACCACCTCGGGATCGAGCGGCTGGCCGGTGCTCTCAATCCGCAGTTGGGCATCTGCTGCCCCTTCAGCAGCCGACACCATGGCAGTGCACACCCTGATGAGCCCACCGTCACAGTTGTGCCGGACCGCATTCTCAACCAGGTTCTGCACCATCTGGACGAGCAGCCGCCCCTCACTCTGTGCAACGGCAGGAGCCAGGCGGCGTTCGACGCTGAGCCCCCGTGCAGCGGCAGCGGGGACATACTGGTCGACGACTTCGCTGACGATCTCATCGAGCTCGACCGCAGTCGTCTGTTGCTCCCCGGCTTCGACTTCGGCGAGATCCAGCAGCGACTCGACGGTCCGTATGCTGCGCGCATTCAGGTGCGCCAGACGTTCGAGCACCTCCCGGTTGACTGGATCCGGCTTAGCCAGCGCAACGTCAATGATCGTCTTCGTCGCTGCCAGCGGAGTGCGCAGCTCATGCGAGGCGTTGGCCGCGAATCTGCGCTGTGAGGCGTTGTAGCGTTCGATGCTGTCGAGCATCGTATCGAAGGTCTGCGCCAGGTCCACGATCTCATCGCGCGGCCCGCTCAAACCGATCCGGTGGTCCAAGCGCCCGCTGGCTGCAATCCGGGCGGCCTCGTTGATGCGTGCGAGCGGGCGCAGCATCTGCCCGGCCAGCCACCATGCGGCCAGAGAGCTCAGCGCAGAGAGTGCTATAAGCACCACCGCAGAGACGGTGATGAGCAGTGTGATGAGATCTTCCCGGCTCTGCACCTCGACCGCGAAGCTACCGCCTTCCGGATGGTCGGGAACAATGATGACCGACTCCCCGTCGTCGGCGGCAACCGGACCGAATGAGTATTCGGGGCCGAACCCTAGATAGGCCACGAGCACCGTCAGCAGCACGACACCGCAGATGATGACGAGCACCGCATAGGAGAACGCCAGCCTGGTACGGGCACTGAACCGGTGGCGGCGAGACAACCGGCCGCTGTGTTTGGTGGTCATCGTGGATCTGCCGTCGCGTCTGGAGCATCTGGGTCGACCGTATAGCCGACGCCCGGCACGGTTCGGATCATCCAGGGCTCTCCGAGTTTGCGGCGCAGGGCGCTGATTGTGACCTTCACCGACTGCGTGAAGGGATTGGCGTTCTCATCCCAGGCCTCGGTCAGCAGCTGTTCAGCGCTCACTACCCGGCCGGGCTCGCGCATGAGCGTTTCCAAGACCGCGAACTGCTTGGGGGTCAGCCGGATCTGCCGACCGTTGCGGGTCACCTCGTGCCGGAACGGGTCGAGCATCACTCCACCTGCGTAGTATCGGGCGGGACGCGGTGTGAAGCGCCGTCGGCCCAACGCCCGTACCCGCGCCACCAACTCTTCGAATTCGAAGGGCTTGGCCAGATAGTCATCTGCGCCCAAGGACAGCCCGTCGACTTTCTCCTGCACCTGGCCAGCAGCCGTGACCATGAGGATTGCCGGTCGATCAGCTGCCTGGTCGAGCCTGCGGCACACTTCGTCGCCATGGACGCCGGGGATATCGCGGTCGAGCAGCATCACATCGTACTCGTAAGTCTCGACTGCAGCCAGCGCCTCATCTCCATCCGAGACGACATCAGCGGAGATCTTCGACAGTGCGAGGCCTTCGCGGATGGCCTCGGCCATATACTGCTGGTCTTCAACGATCAGTACCCGCATGGTCGGCTCCAAGTGGTGAGTGGGCTGGAAAGGATCATGTGCTCAGTGCTGCTGTCGGCGAGGTGTTGGCAGCCCTCATCGCCGGCAGCACACCAGCGACAGCACCAACGATGATGGTGATGGTGATGCCGAGCAGCGGGACAATGAGCGGAATCGTCGGTGTCCAGCCGTTGATAAGCGATACGGTGACGGTGCAAGCAGCACCGAGCACGATTCCAGCTAAGCCACCATAGGTCGCCAACAGCACCGATTCAATCATGAACTGCTTGCGGATGTGCGCCCGGGTGGCCCCCAGGGCCCTGCGCAGGCCGATCTCCCGCCGCCGCTCCATCACGGTGATGATCATGATGTTCGCCACCCCGATTCCGCCGACGAGCAGCGCAATTGACCCGACTCCGACGAGCAGGCCGGTGAAAGCAGTGTCGATGGCGTTCTGCGCTGCGAGAGTGTCAGACGGCCGGCTGACACTGACTTCATTGGGTCGCTGTGCGTTCAGCGTCGAGGGAATGAGGTCGCGCACCTGAGAGACGGAGTCCTCAGCTGAGCGTTCGAATAGGGTCGTCGGCGAGCCTGAGAACTCTAGCTGCTTCTGCGCTTGGGCTCCGCCGACGAGCACAGATGTGTTGAGCTCTGGGGCCAAGGCCGAAGGCTTGAGGATCCCAAGCACCGCGTAGTCGGTTCCGTTGATGGTGACGTGCGATCCGGGTGTGGCGATCCCGAGGCGTTTGGCGGCGGTGGCACCGAGCACAGTGGTCGGGTATTGGCCAGTGGCGCGGTTGAACCAGGCTCCGTTCTGCAGCTGGGTCGAGGTGACGCTCAGCAACTGTTCATCTGCTGCGGCGACCGTCAGTCCGTTCGTTTGGCCGGGATCGATGTGGGTGTTGCGGTATGCCTGTGCTCCTTCCAGTTCAGCGATCCAACTGACCTGTTCGACGCCGTCGATGCGGCGCAGGCGCTCTGCGGAGTCGGCAGGCAGCGAGGTCTTATCACCGCTGAAGGACTCTCCCGGGGAAACAGTCAGCATATTGGTGCCAAGCGCTGCCAGCTGCTCCTGCACTTTGGCCTGACTCGACAGCGATATCCCGATGACCGAGATCATCGCGGCGATGCCGATGGCGATTCCTAAAGCGGAGAGAGTTGCCCGGGCCGGATGCGCGCGGACGCCGTGCCAGCCCAGGCGCAACAGATCGATGCCACGCAGCCGGGAGGTATGTGTGGTGGTGGATTCGCTCACTTCGTGTCGCTTTCGTGCAGTACGGGGCCGGTATCGGATTCGACAGCACCGTCGCGGATCGCGATCTGGCGCGGGAACCGTGCAGCGACTTCCCTGTCATGGGTGATCACCAGCACGGTGGTGCCGGCCTCATTGAGATTTTCGAGGATGTTCATGACCTGGGCGCCCGAACGTGTGTCGAGGGCGCCGGTCGGTTCGTCTGCCAGCAGCAGCGGCGGGTGGCCGACAACCGCGCGTGCGATCGCCACCCGCTGCCGCTGTCCGCCTGAGAGCTGCTTCGGGGTGTGCCCGGCCCGCTCGGCCAAACCGACACGCGCCAGGGCCTCATGAGCGCGCTCTCGCCTTTCATGCAGCGGCAACCCACGGTACAGCAGGCCGGATGCGACGTTGTCGACTGCGGTCTGCGACTCATCCAGGTGGTACTGCTGGAAGACGAAGCCGATGAGGTGTGCCCGCAGTGCCGACAGCTGGGCATCACTGGCATCTGAGGCGCGGTGGCCTGCGAGCAGCACCTCACCGCTTGTGGCCCGGTCGAGCGTGCCGATGAGGTTGAGCAGCGTGGTCTTGCCCGAACCGCTCGGCCCAATGATGGCGACGCGCTCGCCAGCGTGGACGTCGAAGCTCACCGAATCAAGCGCCGTCGTCGGAGGTGACCCGTAGCGGCGTGAGATGCTCTGCAGAGACAGCAGCGGATCCTGGGGCATCATTCCCCCACCGCCACCTGGTCGCCTGCCGCCAGCTCGCCACCGGTGACCTCCACCATGTCATCGGCGAACTTCCCGAGCTCCACCGGCACCCGCTTGACAGCATCGCCCTTGACCACATCGACGGCGAAACCGCCGCCGGGCTGGGCGAGCAGGGCGCGGACCGGAACCGCAAGTACGTTCTCAGCAACTGTCCGTGAAGCCAGCACGCTGACGGGAACGTTCGCATAGGAGCCGGCATCGGACGGATTCTTAAGCGCCACCTGCACCGGAACCTTGACACTTTTCTTCCCCGAGTCGTCTTCCTTCTCAACCGCAGGTTCGACCTTCTCGACGACACCCTCAGCCTTTTCGCCGTTGGGCAGACCGACTGTGACCTCTTGCCCTTCCTGCAGCAGATCCTGTTGTTTGGACTGCACCTCGGCGGTGGCAAACAACGTCGTGTCTGTCACTTCGAGGACACTGTCGCCAGCCTGCCCGCCGGCTTCCACCAGTTGCTTGTTGACCCGCACATCCCGTGGCAGGAACACCACCCGCCCACGCTCGATCTTCTGGTTGCGCGGCAGGCCGACGGCCTTCTGCCACCGGCCGACCGCAGCTGCAGTTGAACGGTCGAAGCGCTGGTTCGGCTTGCCTTTGAAGTAGCCGAGCTCGGCGAGGTTCTCCTCCAGCTGTTTGACATCACGGCCCTTCGACATACCCATCTCGAAGTCCCGCCACGCCGGCAGCTCTCCGCGCATCGCCAGGACGGGCCGGTCATCGATGCGCATCAGCTCATCGCCTGGCCGCAGAGTGCTGCCGGCGGCTGCGACGGATGTCAACGTGCCCGACAGCCCGGTGCCGACCGAGCGGGTAGGACCGTAGCCGAGCGTGCCTTTGACCTCGACCCGCTCAGTGAGATCCGTTGTCTCAGCGGTTACGGTCTCGACGGCAGCCGGCGAAGCCGCCGGCGCCTCGTCCTGCACCCTGTCAGACAATGCGAATCCACCTGCACCAGCTGCCAGCAGACCAGCTGCGACCAGCGAGACGATAACAGCACGACGCTTGCGCGCGGTCACTGCTCCACTCCGGCGCCGACCTCAAGGCCGGCCTCAGCTGAGCACCGCTCGACATCCTCCGGGTCAGCGTCGGGCACACCGCTGATGACCGGCCCGTCCCCCGAACCGAAGTCCGGATCCGGAACATCGTAGCCGGCTTCGCGCATGCACTTGGAGAACCTCAGCAGCTGGGCCTCCAGCTCCTCGTCACCGACAGCGCCCGCATCCTGCGGTGGCGGGCCGAGCTTCTCTTCACAGGTTTGCAGAGCCCTGTCGAAGTCGCCGCTGTCTTCACTGCCTCCGAAGGAGCCATCAGCGTTGACGGGGATACCGCCGCCGTCGGCAAGCTCGATGCCCTCATCGCTCATGCAGCGGGTGAAATCATGCTGCCACTGCTCAACGCTCGATGCACTGTCAGCGCCGCCCCCAGTGTCCTCTTCCATCTCCTTGTTGGCGCCTCCGCATGCGCTGAGTACAAGCACAGCAGCGCACAGCGCCGTCGAAATCTGGACCATACGGGGCTTCACGATCTGACGCATCTCATTACCTCCATCAATTGCGTCTGCTGTCGACAGCTTTCCTGCCGACGACCCGAATAGCGGGACATGACCCAGTCTTGAACACTCGTGGTTGCCAGAAGGTAAAAAGTGGGACTGCTGAGGATTGACTTCATGACTGGATACATTCCAGGAGGGATAGAAGTCATGGCCAGCTGTACTTCCCCCGTGAGGCTGTGAACGCAGTCGTCTGGTGAGAGTCCCCTCGCCTATGGTCACGATCCACGCGTCGTTGACACCGCTGTCCTCACCGAGTCAGGTGACGCCGGCTCGGAACCGAAGAGCCTGGGTTCGGCCCTATCACCCTCACACCACCGTCAGCGCATCTGGCAGGATCGGCAGGAGCAGGATCTGGATTCCACCGGTGAGCGGGAAGAAGCCGGTGGCCATGAAGCCGAGGACCGTTGCGGCATCGGCCAGCCGATAGCCGCGCTTGACGTCGCGCAGCGCCCCGAACACCACGACCGCAGAGACGATGAGTCCTACCAGCTGTCCAATGACGGCTGCTCAGAGGACGAACCAGTTGAAGCCGTGTCCGCGCCCGAACACTTCTTCGAGGGTGTGCGTCATCGCAACCCTGAGGCCGAGGTAGATGACAGTGACGATTCCGCCGGCTGAGCCCAGCACCGACCACACGAGCACCACGATGCCGAAGGCGAATCACACCGGGGGATTCGCATGCGTCAGTGGCTGGTTCACAGGCGGTGGTGCCCGTTGCATGGGAACTGATTCTGGGACGGATGGCTCAGCTGTTCTCTCGTTCCAAGGAGGTTGGACGCTCCGGGCGCTCTTCGCGGGTCGCCGAACGGTTGGGAAACAGCAGCCCGGAGATGAGTCCGGCGACCGCAGCTCCTGCCAACGGAGCGAGGAAGAACACCCACACCGGTGCAAGCGCGTCACCGGCGGCGAAGATCGCCGAGCCGCCGACGAAGACGAGGACGAAGGTGCCGAGGAATTCTGCGGGCGATCTTCGAGGTCAGAGAACGAGAGTTCATTGCAGAGCTCTTCGATCGGCAGTTCTGGGAGCTTGGATCAGCTGCCGGAGTCCAGGACGTTGCCACAGCACGCGGCGCAGAGGCACCGGACTCCAGCAGCTCAGCCGGCGATGATCTCTTCGTAGGCCGCCTGATCAGTGGCACCTTCAGTCGAGAAGACGAGAACGACATCGTCGCTGGAGAGACCGAGTGCGTCACGATGGGCGAGCAGTCCGGCCAGCCCGGCGGCACCGCTCTCACCGGAGACGACCTCGTCGCGGGCGAGCAGCCGCATCGCCTCACGGGCGCCGTCGTCGGTGACGGTGGCGAAGGCATCGCAGCCGTGCCGCATGTCCGGCCAGGCGATCGGGGAGGGCGTGCCGCAGTTGAGGCCTGCCATGATCGAGGTCTGCGGGCCGGGGATCTCAGCCATCTCACCGCACTCGATGCTCGCGGTCACGCAGTCGGCCAGGGTCGGTTCGACGCCGATGAGCCCCGGGCCCTGCCGGCGGGCGAAGCCGCGGACCGCGGCAGCGTCGAAGGCGCCGACGCCGATCTGTGCAGCGACGACCGTCGGGGCTTTAGCCTCGTCGGCGGCGATCGCCTCATGGACCTCGGCCATCATCGTCGAATAGCCGTCGATTGTCGCGCGTCAGACTTAGTGGCAGGGCCGTTATGTAGGTCCTAAAGGAGAGTCAGACATGGGTAGACCACCCTCGATTCCGGCGGAGAAGAAGACCCGG
>NZ_JBHMAU010000006.1:0-6948 GCF_042429315.1 Brevibacterium otitidis
TCGTCTCCGATGCTCTGGCCACCACGGCCCGAATCAACTCCGACCTCCCAGCCCTGGTCAGGGCTGATTCGGCGTACTATTCCTCACAAGTGGCCAAAGCCGCCCACGATGCCGGGGCTTATGTGGGCTCTTCCGGTTTCAGAGTGCGTGACGCGGTCTCTGACTGCCGGGTGTTGGTGATGAATGAGGGGCGGGCCTTGGGTGAAGATAGAAGTTCCTCAACTCGTCTCTCACCCAAGGCCCTGTCGTGCAATCTACCGTTTCTGCCGCGCCGTGTCCCGTCGCTGATGTCATTTGCCGCACTCTCGAGCTGGGCATCCACATCACCGGCGCTCACATCACCGATGATGACATCACTGTCATCGAAGCCTCACCACGCGAACCTCTCGGGTACTGCCCCGAGTGCGGTGCTGAAGGCCGGCTGCGTGACCACGTGATCCGCCGGCTGACGGACGTGCCGATCACCGGCCACCCGACCCGCCTGCACGTACGTCTGCCCCGCTACCAGTGTGTCCACGCCCAGTGCCCGCGCACGATCTTTCAGCACCAGCTCGAAGCGGCCGAACCCGGGGCGAAGACCACGAAACGCGCTACGACCTGGATCCTGAAACGGCTCATCCAGGACCAGATGAGCATCTCTGCTATCAGCAGGGCACTCGGACTCGGCTGGGACCTCGTCAACCAGCTGGCCACCACTGCCGCACAGTCCCTCGTCTACACGCACCCGGACCATCTGGCCGGGGTCCGGGTCCTCGGCATCGATGAGCACTGCTGGAAACACGTGCGCGGACAAGGAGAGGACTCCTTCGCAACGATCTTCGTCGATTTGACCCCGCTCATCGACGGGACCGGTCGAGCACGGCTACTGGACGTGAAGGCAGGCCGTTCCGCGAAGGTCGTGACCTCGTGGCTGCAGGAACGCTCCCAAGCGTTCCGTGACAGGGTCGAGGTCGTCACGATGGACGGGTTCGCCGGCTACCACACCGCGACCACGAATGCGCTGCCGGACGCGGTGCCGGTGATGGACCCGTTCCACGTCGTCCAACTCGCAGGGCAGAAACTCACTGCCTGCAGACAACGGCTCCAGCAGCAGATCCATGGACACCGCGGCCGGAAGACAGACCTCCTGTATCAAGGACGCCGGACCCTGCTGACACGCAGGTCCCTGCTGAACAAGAAGGGTAGGGACCGGCTGGAGCGGTTGTGGGCCGAGCACGATGACCACGTCGCGTTGGAAGTGACGTACCTCGTCTACCAAGACGTCATCGACGCGTACGAGCATCCCGATCGGAAGACCGGCAAGAAGCTCATGCAGACGGTGATCGAGAGTCTGCGCAGAGGCCTGCCGGCTGGGCTTGAGGAGCTTGCTCAGTTGGGGCGGACGCTGTGGCGGAAACGGGCTCAGGTGCTGGCGTTCTTCGATCGTGGTCGCGCGTCGAACGGACCGGTCGAAGCGATCAACGGACGCCTCGAGCACCTGCGCGGTATCGGGTTGGGGTTCAGGAACTTCGAGCATTACGTCCTGCGCTGCTTGCTCCACTCCGGGCAACTATCGAACCGGGTCAACGCACTCTAAAACCGGAAGAGCCACTATATAAGAAAGAGGTGGTGTGGCGCGAGGGCCCGTGGACCGGTCGTGATGCTGTGGAATTCGCGACTTTGGAATGGGTGCATTGGTATAACCACACCCGCCCCCATTCGCACTGCGGAGACCTCGCTCCAGCGCAGTTCGAGGAACACTACTACACTGAAACCAGTCGGCCAGTGGTGGCTGGCGTACCGCTATGAACTCTCCACCAAACTCGGGGCGATCCATGGCCCCGACCGACTAGCCGCCGCAGATCCTGATGAGATATCAGACATCATCGACACGCCCATGCTCATGTGGCTTCGGGTGTCGGGATGCTGTCGGTGAGCAGGTGCGCGAGCAGCAGTTTGATGACGAGCAGCGGCGCGATCCAGGCCAGCGCGTCCTCCGTCGGCTCGGCGACGACGGTCCACGTGATCAGCGCGGCGGCGCAGGCGAAAGCCACCGGCCGACGGAGGGCGAGCGGCGTCGAGGTGATCAGCAGCGCAAATGCGACCAGTCCCAGGTAGAGGACCGCGCTTGCCCACCAGGTCTGCGCGGGGAAGAGCAGGGCGACGACGAACGGGTGCACGTGCGCTGCGACGAACAGCACGGAGCGCCGTCGCCAGTGCGGACCGTGATGGAAGCGCCGTGCCGCTGCCCGCGTGGCGTTGACGACGACACCGCCGGCGATGTCGAATCCGAGCACGGCGAGGACGAGCACGTGCGCGGCCCCGTATCCGGAGACGATTCCGCCCGCTGCCGCAGCCGCAGCCCCTATCAGGGCAGCACCGTATCCGAGCGCGAGCTCCGGCCTCGTCGCGTCCGGCGCGACGAGCAGCGCGTTGACTCGCCCGAGCGCGGAGAGCCTGTCGTTCACGATGCGTGGGGTCCTTCCTCGTGGGACGCGGGTTCGGATCTCCGGCGGTTCAACCACTCCTGAAACTCCGTCTCCGAGCGGACGGCATCCTGGATGACGGCTTCATAGACCAGGTATCCGGGGACGGGATCATCGCCTGTGCCACGCGTTCGGACCGAGCGCTTCAGGGCCAGGATGGCCCCGCGGGATTCGTCGGTTACGAGTGGTGCGAAGCGGCGGAGGTGCTCGAGGTCGGGTTGGCGTTCGGGCTCGCCGACGAACCACAGATCCGCGGTCCACAGCTTCTCGCGCGGCGACATGATCTCCAGCCCCAGGTAGTAGCCGTCCGGGTATCGCGGGTCGGTGTTCCATCGGCCGGTGTCGTCCCGGATCACGACCTGCCGCACGTCTTCGTGCGAGGCGAGTTCCGCCCCCAGAGAGGTGATGCGTCCGATGGTCTCCTCGTTCAGCGCCACGCACGAGGTGGTGATGTCGATGTCCCGCCGATCGATCACGCCCAGGCCGGCGGCGCCGACCACGACCGGAGCGCCGACGCTCTCCAGCCGGCGCCACAGGCCAAGGCGCTCACACATTGCCCATGCCTCCTGGTCGAGCCGCCTCGCCCGCTCCAGCAGGTGCTCATCCTGGTGATCCGCCACCGCTCTACGCTTTTCGTGCACGCCGGTCAGCTCTTGGCGGGGGCGAGGGCGAGGGTCGCGCCCATGCCGACGAGCATCCCGCCGCCGGTCGCGCGCATCGTCGACAACCGGCGCGGCGAGGTCGCGAACCACTGACGCGCCGCGGAGGCCACCAGGGCCCAGCACGCATCGCAGGCGAACGCGATCGCCGTGAACACGAGCCCCAGGATCGCCATCTGCACCGCGACGGACCCGTTCTCCGGGCTGACGAACTGCGGCAGCACCGCCACGAAGAACACGATTGTCTTCGGATTCGTCACACCGACGATGAATCCCTCCCGCAGCACGCTCCACGACGACGCGCCCTGCCTGGAAGCGGTCATCGCGCCGGTGTCCACGCGCCGATGCCGGATCGCCTGCACTCCCAGATACACGAGATAGCCCGCCCCCAGCAGCTTGACCACCAGGAACACCACCGCGGACTGCGCGACGACTGCACCAAGCCCCACCGACACCAGGAGTACAAGCGGCAGACCGCCGAGCTCGTTCCCGAGCACACTCATCAGTCCGCCCCGCCGGCCCAGCGCCAGGGAACGGCCGATGACGAACAGCACGCTCGGCCCCGGCACCACGATCAGCACGAACGACATCACGGCGAACGCTACAAGCGCGTGCATATCCGGCATTTACTTCTCCTCTACTTGTCCTCGCCCCGCGCGACGTCTTCGATGCGGCGGGGCTGTCATCTCACGGGCTAGCGTCCCGGGGTCCGCTGCCACTCGCCGAGTGTGTTCTTCTGCATTGTTCGCCATCGCGGACAGGAGCCGTTCGAAGGCGAGGATCTGCTCGGCGTCGAACTCCTCCAGAAGCCGGTGCCCATCCTGCACGAGGGGTCCGTACATCCTCCAGAGGACCTCCTGCCCCTCCGGAGTCAACTCGACCAAGACCTTCCGACGGTCCGCCGGTGCCGGCCCACGACGCACGAAACCGCGACGGGACAGGCGATCGACCAGCGTGGTCGTCGCCGCAGGCCGCAGCCCAACAGCCTTCGCCAACTCGCCCGAGGACATTGCGCCGTCCGTCAGCCAGCCCAGACACCGCAGCTCCGTCGCCCCGAGACCCAATGTGCGACCGACCGCGTCATCGAAGGCTTGCACCACCCGTTGATACTGCTGAACAGCGACGCCGAAAGCCTCCGCAGCCTCTTCTCGCGACGAGCCCACCCCAGCCTCCTTCGACTGACGAATCTTTCGACGATCATAGTATCGGAGGGGCGCTGCATGACGTGAAGAAGTCGTTACGTTCGCTTGGTGCGCCGAGTCGTCAGCGAAGCGGACGGACGTCCCGGCGATTCAACTACACGGACAGCAGCGCTGCACGACTGTCGGGTCATGAGTCTGCTCGTCGGAGTTTCATGGTGACGAGGCGCGTGCTGATGTCGAATGCGATTAGCAATGTGCTCGCGGCCCTGACCGACCTCCGGAACGAGGCAAGGTAGATCGCCAGTCAGCTCCGCTATCGCACCGCATCCCCGATTCCACAGCTTCGTCCTCGTCCACGGCGCTGTCCCGATCTACGAGCTCTTCGACGCCGGGGACGCTACTCTCAGACATCACCCACGATGTGTCACCCGGCGACTCATTCCAAGCACCGGCGATCCTGAACGAGTGCGGCGGGCCTCACCTGGCTCTCGTCTTCGCAGTGTGGCCATCGGGGTTGGATCCCCGGTGGGATCCTGATCAGGGCTCAGAACGTCGCCCTCCGTCACTCGTCAATGAGTACTCGATGGTGCTGAGAAACCGGTCCGTTGCTGGGCTGGGTGGCCGGTTGGCGGCGTACACCATCACGAGTTCGCGCCCGATTTCGGGCTCGGTGTTCACCGTCCGCAGGTGCGGGTGGCCAACCATCGTTTCGGGGGGAACCAGGGCGATCCCGATGCCGTGTTCGACGGCGCTCAGCAGGTCCGCGATGGTGTCGGCTTCGAAGATGCTCCGCCGATGGAGGCCCGCTTCCTCGCACGCGACGTCGATCCGTGCGCGGAGCGCAGAGTCGGAGCGATACTCAGCGAACTGACGGTCGGCAAGGTCACTCAGGCGAACTCGTCGGCGGCGGGCGAGCGGGTCGCGATGGTTGACGGCGAGCACGAGCGACTGCGCAACCATGGGCCGCTTGTGCAGGTGGGCTCTCTCGAACGGACGATCGGCCACTGCGATGTCGAGGTCTCCGGAAACCACATCGTGGATGAGACTCGGTACCGCGTCGTGATGGACGCGCAGGTGGACTTCAGGATGGGAGACACTGTTCGCGCTGATCGAGGAGTTCTTCGACGCTGGGGACGCTACGCCGAAGCTATCGCCCGATGGGAACGAATCACCGGCCGGCCGATCCGCCCCAGCTCCCGCCATCCTGAACCAGGATGCCGGTCCGCGCGGCGCGCCCGCGTTCGTGGAATGGCTCATGGGACTCGACCAAGGGGGTCACCGATCCGAGTATGGGGCTGAGCCATGCTCAGCAGCTCACCGCTCTCGGCAACGGCGTCCTTCCCCGTCAGGCTGCACAGGCGCTGGCAGAACTCGTCCCCCTTACGACGAGGCGCCATCTCTTGCCGAGACCGTAAAGGTCGCTATTAGCCGCCCGCGTGGAGTGCCCGAGCAGCAGAGGAGCCCTCGCGGATGATCAGGTGTTCTGGCAGCACGTCGGTCAGTTGCAGGACCGGCTTGACGCTCAGGATTTTGCCGCGACGACCTATGTAACCGCTCTTCATGACCATCCCAAGCGATTCGAGAGCATCGTTTGGGACGTCGCTTCGACGCTCCTACAAGACGGCTGCTGCTCGCCGAAACCTTATAGCAGAGACCGCAGTGCCCCGTCCAGGAGCATCGTGGAAACTCTCAGTTATGAACTCAGATGTGCAAACACGCCTCCATGTCACGGTAGCGAGCGATGCGGACCGGGATGTGCTCGAACGCCTGTGGGTTATGTTCAGTCACGATCTCTCCCAGTACAACCACGCGCTACCCGACCACGACGGGCGGTTCCGCCAAGAAAGGCTTGACGCCGCCCTCGGCGGCGAGGCAGGTTGGGTCGCCCGACTGATCCATCTCGGCGGTTCACCTGTGGGCTTCGCCGGGCTACGAGCACTGGACAGCTCGCCCCACGTCATCAACAGCTTCTTCCTCGTCCACGGGGCCCGGCGACGAGGCATTGGAACGCTCACCGTCAAGTGCATTGTGGAGGAGTTTCCTGGACGCTGGTCCGTCGCTTTCCAGGACACCAATGAGCCTGCGGCCGCGTTCTGGCAGCGCGTGTGCAACTCGATCGACCCCGCCGCTATGAAAGAGCATCGTCCAGTGCCAGGTCGCCCCGAGCTCCGACCGGACACGTGGATCGAGTTCACTGTCAGGGGGTGAGCCAGTATCGACCGCGACTCTGCTACAGCACCTCCGGGCAGGAAATCCACCAGACCGGTGCTCCGACCTGGAACCTCGGTGGCGAGGGTGGTACGGACTGCACGCCAGTTCGGGTGTTGACGTCATTCAACCAAGGTCGATCCCTGACTGCTAGCTCACATCCGCGGTGATTGGATGTCCGCTCGTGTGTGAGGGCTCGGAGTGCGGGTTCTGCACGGGGCGGTGGAGCTTCTGACCGACGTCGTCGGTATCCGGGCTGAGTGGATCGATGCTCGTTATGACGCAGTGGTCTCACTGAGCTGGGATCACACGCTTCTCGCCCATGCCGCCCCGATCTCAGACGGGACTGATGCAGGGATTGGTGACACTTAATCTGGCTTGCTGACAGGCAAGTCTGGAAGGATGAACACCATGCCAAAGCCCTACCCGAAAGAATTCCGCGACGACGTCATTCGCGTCGTCCAGACCAGGGAT
>NZ_JBHMAU010000060.1:0-4798 GCF_042429315.1 Brevibacterium otitidis
CGTGGTAGATCAGGTGGTTAGCGCTTCTGATCCTCGGGGACCTCGACCCCTACCCGCCAACCAGCACCCGACGAACCTCACCCCCACCGGATGTCCGAAGAGCCGCTTATGGGAGGGAAGTACTTCTCTGCTCCGAAGCCCGTTCCCTTCCTTGAAGACCTACTGCGGATCGGAACTGTACGCGATTCGATCGTGCTTGACTTCTTTGCCGGATCAGGTTCCTTCGGACACGCCGTCATGAACATCAATGCTGAAGACGGAGGAACTCGACAGTACCTCTTGGTTCAGGTGGATGAACCGCTGCCCGAGGGATCAGACGCGAATCGTGATGGGTTCCCAACTATCCCAGACCTTGCTCGTGAGAGACTTCGTCGCGCTGCCGACCGGACGCGAGGTGTCGCTAAACTCGCAGGCATGAATCTTGACACTGGATTCCGAACGCTACGCGTGGATACCACGAACATGGCTGATACCAGTACGCCAGCCGACTCGCTAGGCCAGGCAGAACTGGTCGGGATGATCCATAGTGTCAAGTCGGGCCGTACAACTGAGGACCTACTGTTCCAGGTGCTTCTCGACTGGGGGCTAGAACTCACCCTGCCGATCGCGAATGAGACGATCGATGGCTTCGAGGTGTACGACGTTGAGGAGGGCGCGTTGATCTTGTGTACGCGTCCGCGTGAGGCACGCTCTCTCTCTCTCTCTCTCGGGCTGCTGCGGCCATCGCGGAAAGACAGCCGCTGCGTGCGGTCTTCCTCGACGAGGACTTCGCCGACGACGCGGAGCGAATCAACGTCGGGCAGGTGTTCTGTGAACGCTCGCCACACACTGAGGTCAAGACGATATGACCATCGCGTTCTGGCAGGAGATGCGTGATGGAGAAGCGCACCCTGCACACCCCCGACCATACGCGGGCCAACATCGACAAGATCGCCGAGTTGTTCCCGAATGTGGTGACCGAGTCGCGCGATGCGGAGGGCAACGTGACTACCACGGTTGACTTCGATTTGCTCCGGCAGGAGCTGAGCGATCACATCGTGGAGGGACCTCAGGAGCGCTACCGCCTCGACTGGCCCGGTAAACGTGCCGCCGCGTTCGCCGCGAACGCGCCCATTGCTAAGACCCTGCGTCCGGTTCGCGAGGAGTCGGTGGACTTCGACACGACGCAGAATCTCTTCATTGAGGGTGACAACCTCGACGCACTCAAGCTCCTGCAGGAGTCGTACCTCGGCAAGGTCAAGCTGATCTATATTGACCCGCCGTACAACACCGGCCACGACTTCATCTACAACGACGATTTCTCCGAAACTAGCGCCGATTACCTCGCACGCTCAGGGCAGACCGACCGCGAAGGCGGGCGCCTCGTTGCTAACGCTGACACCAACGGCCGCTACCACTCCGACTGGCTGAGCATGATGTACCCACGCCTCCGTTTGGCTCGTAACCTTCTCAAGGACGACGGCGTCATCTTCATCTCGATCGACGACCACGAAATCGAGAACTTGCGCGCTCTGTGCGACGAGGTTTTTGGAGCCCAGAACTTCGTGACGCAGATCATCTGGCAGAAGGTGTACTCCCCGAAGAACTCGGCTAGGTGGTTCTCCGAAGATCACGACTACATCGTGTGCTATGCGAAGAGCAAGCTGATGTGGCGCCCCAACCAGCTACCGCGCACCGCGGAGATGGAAGCGCGATATTCCAACCCGGATGACGATCCACGTGGCCCTTGGAAACCAGTGGACATGACTGCGAGGAATGCCTACAACGCGGGGCTTTACTCCGTCACCACCCCATCAGGTCGTCTCCTAGATGGACCTCCGAAGGGGCGCTATTGGAGCGTTTCGGAGAAGCGGCTTCACGAACTCGATGCAGATAACCGGGTCTGGTGGGGAACGTCAGGAAACAACATTCCGGCAGAAAAGCGTTTCCTCTCGGAGGTCTCATCTGGTCGTACGCCCCAGACGTTCTGGCCATACACGGAGGTCGGGCACACTCAGGATGCCAAGAAGACTCTCCTCAAGTACGTGCCATTTGAGCACACCGAGAACGTCCTCAACTCGGTCAAACCGGTGCAGTTGGTTCAGCGTATTCTCCAGCTGGCCACCAGTCCGGAAGATGGCGACATCATCCTCGATTTCTTCAGCGGAAGTGGCACTACAGCGCACGCAGTGCTCCAACAGAACCGCGAAGACTGCGGCAACCGCCGCTTCGTCGCCGTGCAGGTGCACGAACCGTTGCCAAAGCCGGAGCAGACCTTCAACTCAATCCTCGGTATGAGCACCACGCGGTTGCAAAGCGTCGCTGCGGAGATCGCCGCTGAACCCACACTCTCCGACGACCTCGACATCGGCTACCGGATGTGCAGAGTAGACACCACAAACATGGCGGATGTGCTCGCCACCGCCGACGAAACGCAGCAAGCAGCCCTCGGATCGTTCGAAGCAAGCATCAAGTCCGACCGTTCCGGCGAGGATTGCCTCTTCCAGGTGCTCCTCGATTGGGGGCTCGAACTCACCCTGCCGATCGCGCGAGAGGAAATCGACGGCCGGCAGGTGTTCTCTGTGGACGAGGACGCCCTTGTCGCCTGCTTCGCCGATTCGGTGACGCCGGACGTCGTCCGTGGGCTTGCAGAGCGCACCCCGCTGCGGGCGGTGTTCCGCGACGACGCCTTCGAGTCGGACGCCGCACGTATCAACGCAGATCAGATTTTCCGTGAGGTCTCCCCCTCAACCGAAGTCCGGACGATCTGAGGCACGCCATGACGCTGACGCCTGATGAACTCACCGCCCTCCTCGACCGGCTCATCGCCGAGTGGGAGAGCGAAGTCGTGGAGTTCAAGCAGGCATCCCAGCAATATGACAGGGGCAAGACCGGCCAATACGTCTCGGCGCTCAGCAACGAGGCGAACCTGCGCGGGGCATCAGCGGGTTGGTTGGTGTTCGGCGTCTCGAACGACCGCCGCGTTGTCGGCACCGCACACCTGGGCGATGTGGAGCAACGACAAACGCTGAAACACGAGATCCACCAGTCCATCGACCAAGGTTTGACCATCCGTGAAGTCCACGAAGTCATGTACTCCGGCCATCGCGTGGTGCTGCTGGAGATCCCGCCAGCACCACGCGGCATCCCGATCTCGTGGAAGGGGATCTACCGCGCCCGCGCCGGCGAAAGCCTGGTCCCGCTGTCCTTGGACAAGGTCGACGCCATTCGCGGGCAGACCCTGGACGCGGACTGGTCAGCCGTCGTTGTTCCCGAGGCCATTCTCGACCACCTCGACCCAGCGGCGATCACGCGTGCCCGCCAAGGCTTCGCGGAACGGCATGCGCACCGCATTCCCGCAGCCGAGATCGATTCCTGGGACGACTCGGCCTTCCTCGCCAAGGCTCGGCTGACCCGCGACGGTCAGATCACCCGAGCTGCTCTCCTGCTCCTTGGCGCCGACACCTCGACACATCTGTTGTCCCCGCATCCTGCGGAGATGACCTGGAAACTGGTGGGCGAGCAGCCAGCCTACGAGCACTTCCGGATGCCGTTCCTGCTCACCGCCAGCCAGCTCGCGAAGCGTATCCGCAACGTCCAGCTTCGACTCATGCCCCCGAACGAACTGATCTACCGAGAGATCAGCAAGTACGACGAGCGCAGCCTTCTTGAAGCCATTTATAACTGTATCGCGCATCAGGACTACACGAAACGGTCCAGAATCATCGTTGCTGAGCACACCGACCGCGTTGAGTTCATCAGTGTGGGCGAGTTCTTCGACGGTTCGCCGGAGGAGTACGTCCTTGAGCAGCGCACCCCGCGGGACTACCGCAACCCGCTGCTCGTCGCTGCGATGACCGAGCTCAACCTCATCGACCGCATGGGGTACGGAATCCACCGGATGGTGCAGGACCAAGTGCGGCGCTTCCTCCCACTGCCTGACTACGACCTCGAAACTCCCGGTGAGGTTAAGCTCACGATCCCTGGGGCGGTCATCGACGAGTCATACTCACAACTTCTCATGGTCCGTGCCGATCTCCCCCTCGAAGACGTGCTCGCCCTCGACCGGGTTCAGAAAGGGCTCGACATCAGTCCTGAGGCTGTGAAACGCCTGCGGAAAGCAAAGCTCATCGAGGGGCGTAAACCACACCTTCGGGTATCTGCATCAATAGCGGACGCCACGGGGAGGCTCGCCGACTACGTGCGCACTCGGCCTCAGACGGACGCTCACTACGCGACGCTGCTTCGGGATTACCTCGAACACAATGGAGAATCGTCACGTGCCGATATCGACGCTCTCTTGATTCCGCTGCTGCCCGAGGTGCTGACGGACCAGCAGAAGCGCAACAAGGTATCCAACTTACTTGCCAAGCTCCGCCGAGAGGGGTCCATAGTGAACGTTGGAAGCCGAGGTCAGCCGCGGTGGACGCTTACATAGATTCGTGTTTCAAAGCGGTCGTCTATGCAAGAAGTTTTGCGCCATGAGCGGGAGATCCCTTGCTAGCACCCGGCCCGCTTGGATAAATCGGTACTCGCAAGCTGCAGATGTATGTAAGAAGGAGGCTGGCTCGATGAAGCTTCAGTTCAAGGTCCAGCAGTATCAGACCGACGCTGTCGACGCCGTCGTCGACATTTTCGCCGGGCAACCAAAGCATGACGGGATCTCCTACCGGATCGACCCGGGCAGGGTTCGGCCGAAGACCGCGCCGGCGCTCCTGACTTCCACAACTGTAGTTACCCAGGCGGTGTGATTGCGACGCGGATGTGAGCGACGTCTTCGCTGATTGGGTCGGCGGCAGCGACGGTATGTCCGACCGCT
>NZ_JBHMAU010000061.1:0-2089 GCF_042429315.1 Brevibacterium otitidis
AGACTCACCCCGCTAGTCGCGACACTATGTGCGAAACACCTCGCCGCGATCCTGCCGCGATAGTCCCGCTCCTTAGCCCGGGCCAGACAATTGAGGAACGTGTTGTGATGCGGTGGCTCTATTCCCAGCTCTGCAAGGACACGAAGACTATCGGCTTTCGACGTCGGTTCAACCAACCGTGCCAGCACGAGATGGAAGAACGCGCCATCATCGATCACGTCAGCGAAACCGAGCCGCTTCCACGATTCCGCAATAGCGTCGATGAGGACCCCTGACCGCGATCCCACCACCGTCCCCGCCCGTGACGGCGCGGGAGCATCCACAGGCACGCCCAGATCAAGTTCGAGCTGCTCGCCAGCCCCATAGTCGGCAAGCTTCTCCTCACCAACAGCAAGCAAAGCCGCCAGCTCTGCCTCGGTGTGCGCCGACCCGAGATGCTCAAGGACAGTGAGCTTCCCACGATACTTCCGCACGATCTGCACAGCAGTAGCCCCGGACCCGGTAGTGACTTTCCGCAGACGAGGCGACATAACCCCATCCTAGACACCCCAATTAGTGTCCCACCAACACAACCCCCAAACCCGTGACCAGCACAAACACCCAAGAAACCGCAAAACCGCCACTCAATTGTGGAAGTCAGGTATTACGGGCATGCCGCCATCAACGCGGCCATCATCGGCGGGGCCGATGTCTCGGTCACCGTCCGGATGGACCCGGCCGTGAAGAAGGCCATCACAACCATCGACGCGGACGCCTGGCAGACCATCAAATACACCGACGCGATCTATGACGAGGACACCGAGCGCTGGATCTCATCGGCTGAGGTCGCCGAAGTCCCCTTCACTGCGTTCACCTCGAAGAAGAAAGCCCACCACATCCCCGGCCGGCTCGTCGTCCGTCGTATCCCGGAACTGAATCCGAAGGACGTCGAACAGCCGACCTTGTTCGACACCCACCGGTTCCACGCGTTCTTCACCACCAGCGATCTGGACACCGTCGCCGCTGGCAAAACCCATCGAGCTCATGCGGTGATCGAACAGGTCAACGCCGACCTCAAGGACAGCGCACTGGCCCACCTGCCGTCGGGAAAGTTCAACGCCAACGCCGCCTGGCTGGTGCTGGCCGTCATCGCGTTCAACCTCACCCGCGCCGCGGCCACGCTCGCTGGTGCCGAACTGGCAAAGACGACAACGGGCACGATCCGTCGCAAACTGATCAGCGTCCCGGCCCGGATCGCGACCCCGGCCCGCCGCGTCACCCTCCACCTGCCCACGGACTGGCCGTGGGAGACTGCCTGGACGAACCTCTTCACCGCCGTAAACTCACCACCCCAGGCAGCAGCAGCCTGACCGACCAGGCGACACCGCCCCGACACGAAGACTCTGCAGTGGAACGCCCCGGGCAGCGAGGCCCGGCCATCACGCCTGCCCCCACACACAAAACCCACCCGAAATCAAATCAGGTGCTCATGCCAAAGCTCATCGGTGGATCGAGGCTAAAGCACCGATTCGTCGTCCTTCATCACGCTGTGCAGTCTCTTCATCAGCTGGGCAACCGCTCCCAAGCCCTCGGACCGGTCGCGGTCTCCCATCTACAGCCCCTCCTCGACTCTCCTGATCTCTCCGCGATCGTTGCGCGGCCATTTCGTCGGTTGCGAAATGGCTGGCTCCATCTCGGACTTGATGATGTCCGGGCCGCTCTCACTCAGGACGTCACCATATTGACGCCGGTCTCCGTCTACGCCCAGATGCAAGCACCTGAGTTCGCGGCACTCGTCGATCGAGGACTGAACAAGATCTCAGTTGGTCTCGGTGCGTGGCTTACCGAGACCGGCCCCGATGAATCATCTCTCTTCAATTTCCTTGAGCCAGTCGACATATAGGCAAACCCGATTCCCGGATGACAACTTCCTGGCGGTCACCACTCAGAAACGAGCTGCGTCGAGTTCATTCTCTTACAAGGTTGGTTACTCCAAGGATAAACAGGCTCTTCGGACATCCGGTGGGGGTGAGGTTCGCCGGGTGCTGGTTGGCAGGTAGGGGTCGAGGTCCCCGAGGATCAGAAGCGCTAACCACCTGATCTACCACGA